>JADJMD010000008.1:0-300000 GCA_016709765.1 Ignavibacteriales bacterium | reverse complement strand
CCCAGATTACAGATAAATCTGCAGAAGAAGATTATAGAAAAATTAAAGCAACCTCATCATATTTAAGTTTAAACTATGGCAAGGCCGGTCTAGTATTTTTATTTATTGGATTGTGGTTCTATGTTGCCGCCATCACCTCAGCAACAACATTTACAAGTTGGAATTTTCCCGGTCTAATAACTTCTTTAGCAGCGCCCAAAGTTTTGTTAAACTTAATGATCTTCATCGCTTTTGCTTTTACTCTTACAAATGGAGCTATTTTATTTATACATCTTTACTGGAATGAATCTAGAAAGAATGAGGATCCTTTATACACTAAATTTGTTAAAGACACTGCATCCAAAGCTGGATTAAGAGCTTCAATCCCATTACCCATTTTAATAGCGATTAATCTGTTTTCATTTTCAAACTCAACGTTATCTGGTTCTATATTTATCTATACAATTATAAGTGTGTTGTTAATATTCCTTGCATATCATCTTTTCTATATGATCCAATTTAAAAATGATTATAGATTCGGTTCATTAATTTTCTTTATTTTAATATTTGCATGGATTGCATTTATTGTTAAAGATCAAAAGGCTATGACAAATGCAACTGAAAAGCATTCATTAGTGTTGAGTACAGAGTATGATAAAATTCTGGCCGAACTTAAAGGGGAAGGCACTGTTGCGACAGTAAGTGGAAAAGAAATATATGATGTAAGATGTGCAAGCTGTCATAAGTTTGATCAAAAACTTGTTGGACCGGCTCACTTTGATGTATTACCAAAATATATTGGCAAAGAATCACAACTTGTTGCCTTTATAAGAAATCCAATCAAAGTGGATCCTGCATTTCCGCCAATGCCAAACCCGGGATTAAAACCTCAGGAAGCTGAAGCAGTTGCCAAGTACTTACTTGATGAGTTTTCTAAAAGAAAGTAAAGAAGTTTTATTAAAAATTTGAATTGTATCGACCGCAATTTATGGCTTGAAAATCCCGCTTAATATCTTTATCTGGGTAATAACTTAAATAGAATATTTAAATAATTTGTTTCATTAAATTACGAGGAAATAATGCTAAGAAGGACTTATACAATTATCTTGGCAGTTACTCTGCTTAGTTCAATAATGGTTTTTTCTCAGGTATCTTATACTGGTCCAGTTACAGGAAGTGTATCATCGGGAGCTATGGTAAACACTGGAACTTTTGTTGATGCACCAATCGGAAATATAGAAAAAAGAATTAATGATAAAAATCTAATCTATCCCATCTCGGAACCGATGATAATTGAAAATGATGGGTTAAACATTTTTCAGCCAACTTATGTTGAAGATTCAAATGTAATTGACAATCCGAATGGAATAGGGGACAATACTTTTTTAATAGAAAATTGGAATATAGCCTTAGATAATAATGTTATTCCACCCGATCCTACAATAGCTGTTGGTCCAAATCATGTCATGGTCCTTACAAATAATGGTGATGGAATTCGGATTTATGATAAACAAGGAAATCTATTAAAATTAATTAATTCAACTCAGTGGTGGTCTGCTGTTTGGCCATCGCAGAGCGGAGATCCCCAAATTATTTATGATCATTATGCAGGCAGATGGGTAATGGTATTTATGCAGGTTGATGATGTTGCCCAGCAAGCTGCAGATTTAATAGCTTATTCAGATGATTCAGACCCATTTGGAACTTGGTATATGTACCGTTTACCATCTACTCTGTGGGGTGATTTCCCTCAGATTGGTTTTGATGACGAAGCGATTTATATCTCAACCAATAATTTTTCTTTTGCTGGTGTGGGACAGTATCCAAAAATCAGGATCATATCTAAAGCAGAATTATATGCTAGTAATGCGGGTGCTCTTAGTTATAAAGATATTTGGAATATTAGTATTCCAAATTCTGGCTCTGGTGCTTGGAGTTTACGTCCATCATTTCAATATTCTCCTGCAGGAGGGCATTATATGATTTATGTAAATAGTAATGGTGGTAATTTTTATTCAGTTTATAAAATATCCAATGTGTTGACTACACCAACTTTAACAGGCGTTAACATAAGTGTCCCATTTTTCGGACCAACACCGCTTGCTAATCAACTTGGTGGCGGCAGTCCATTGCTTGAATCAGGTGGAAGTAAAGTTAGAAATGCTCCAATATTTAGAGAAGGTTATTTATATACTGCTCATTCTATACGTAATAGTGTATACCCAAATTACTCCAGTATCAAATATGCGAAGATTGATGTTGCATCAAATTCCGTGGTTGAAAGTGCCGAGCTTGGTGCTAATAACTATTTTTATTTTTACCCTGCTTTAGCTGTGGATAAGGATGGCAATGTTGTGATAACCTGTTCAAGATCTGGCGATAATGAGTATGTTGGAGCTTATTATACATCAAGAAGAGCAACTGATCCGGCAGGTCTGAGTAATTCATATACATTACAAGAAGGATTGAGTAATTATGTTAAAACATTTGGAGGTACAAGAAACCGATGGGGAGATTACATGGGAATCTTTTTGGATCCAGCGGATGAGTATAGTTTCTGGATGTTGACCGAATATGCCAGTAGCGGTAATAATTATGCTACAGCCGTTGGACAGGTTAGATTGCAACCTTATTCAGGTATTTATACATATCAAAGTGAAAGTTCTCTCGATTTTGGAACAAACGAAATTGGTTTCACAAGTGATACATTGGAAGTAATCCTGTCTAATTATGGATCTGAACCTTTAATAATTAATTCTATTCCAGCATCACAAGGTGACTTTACTCTGGTTTCCAATAATATATTTCCAGATACTTTAAATTCTTTTGATTCTGTGGTTGTAAGCTTCACATTTAGCCCTTCATCATTTGGAGCACAAACGATTAATTACAGTATTTCTAATAACTCTACAACTTTAACAGGAATTGAGTTAAATGGTTTTGGATATGAGATGTTTACTGCTGTAAGCAATAATCTATACGGCTTGTCCGGCTCGCAAAATAATAATGAAACAGTTTTTATTGATAAAACAACAGGAACAGGTACTAATTTAGGTAACTCCAATTATTCTGATTTTGTTTATATGGCTGTACATCCATTTACTAATCAGATTTTTGGTATTAGAACAAACTCAGTCAACTCTTCGCTATACAGAGTTAATGGTCAATTGGGTGATGCATATTTTTATCAGGATTTAGATTTGCCTAACATCCTATCCATTGCTTATGACAATACAGGCAATCTATTTGCTACAACTACTTCGAACGAATTATATCAGATTGATACTCTAGCTGGTACCTCAACATTAATATCTACAATGCAAGCTTCACGTATTGCAATTGCATTTAATCCGTTAAATAATGAGATATGGGGATCTGTTAGAAATCCTATTGGAACTCCAAAAGATAGAATTATAAAAGTAAATTTAGCTACCGGTGACACAACAAGAATCGGACAAACAGGATTTGGCATAAATACTACTGCTCTGACATTTGATAGAACTGGAAATTTATTTGGTGTTAAAGGAACTGGTACTACAATTAGTGATTTATTTGCAATAGATACACTTACAGCAGTTGGTACACTTGTAGGAAGCATCGGTCTTGCAGATGTAAAATCTATTGGTTTTAGTTTAGCTAATATTACTTCAGTTGAAGAAGTAATGGATATAACCCCGGCAGATTTTGTGCTTGAGCAAAACTATCCAAACCCATTTAACCCAAGTACACAAATTAAATTTTCACTTCCTGTAAACTCAAATGTTAAGCTAGTAATATTTAATTTGCTTGGTGAAACTGTACGCGAAATTGTTAATAACGAAATGACTTCTGGAGTTCACACAGTTCAGTGGAATGCAAATGATTTTACTGGTAAGAAAGTTAGTAGCGGAATATACTTTTACAAATTAGATGTAAATGGTATTGATGGTAGTGAGTATAGTCAGGTTAGAAAAATGATGTTGTTGAAGTAAATTCCAATTATTTAAGTTAAAAGCTGGATTTGTAAATCAAATCCGGCTTTTTTTATATCTACTTAAAATAATCAGGATCGTCTTCAGGATCTAATTCTTCAACATCACTCATTGAAAACATGCTACTTAACATATCTTTAAACTGAAAACCTGAATCTAATCTCAATTTACTTAGTTGCGAATATTCTGATAAACCATGTAAAATAAACTCCATATAAAGTAGAGATAAATTTTCATCTGCGTCAGGTTTATTTTGTTCAACAATTTTTTGCAATCCGGGAATACTAGTGAGAACTTTTTTATACTCATCATTTGTTGCATTAGATAGAATATCAACGACATTATTTTTTGCAAACCATGTGGTAATTAAAACATAAGGATTTTGCTCTTTTCTTTTCTTGAGCAATTCAGGGCTTGGAAAATTTTTCTCAAATACACTTTTTATCGCTTTACTTATTAAAATATTCGCGACTTTTGCAGGCCCCTCTTGCTCGCCTTCAAACACCAATTCTACTTTACCAGTAATTGCAGGTATTACCCCAACTATATCACTAATTCTGCAATAAGCTTTAGGCTCATTATTAATTATTTTTCTTCTTTCTGCAAAGCTTAAAAGATTTTCGTATGCTGAAATTGTTAGTCTTGCTGATACACCGCTCTTTTCGTCAACATATTCACTGGACCTTGCTTCAACAGCAATCTGTTCAATTATTTCTTTTACAAGTGGGGACACTACTACTGAAGAATTTTGTTGATCAGTAATATCAGATTCCTGCTCAGTAATCCTTTGTGAAACCGAAATTGACTTTGGATAGTGAGTGATAATCTGGCTGTCAATTCTATCCTTTAATGGAGTAACAATTGAACCTCTGTTCGTGTAATCTTCTGGATTGGCAGTAAAAATAAATTGTATATCTAGCAGCAGCCTGATTTTAAATCCACGGATTTGTATATCACTTTCCTGCAAAATATTAAATAAAGAGACTTGTATACGAGCCTGCAAATCCGGTAATTCATTTATTACAAAAATTGATCTGTGAGATCTTGGAATTAGACCGAAATGAATTACTCTTTCATCAGAATAGGGAAGTTTAAGTGTGGCAGCTTTTATTGGGTCTACATCGCCAATAAGATCTGATACCGTTACATCTGGTGTGGCAAGTTTTTCAGTATATCTCTCAGATCGATGAATCCATCTGATCTCAGTTTCATCACCAAGTTCTTTAATTCTTCTTTTTGTTTCATTTGCAATGGGTTCAAGTGGATCCTCATTCAAGTCGCTTCCTTCAACTGCTGGAATATACTCATCAAGCAGATTGACAAGCAATCTAGCTATTCTGGTTTTTGCTTGTCCTCTTAATCCCAACAATAAGATATTATGTCTGGATAGAATAGAAGTTTGCAGTTCAGGCAAAACGGTCTCGTCGTATCCAAAAATCCCTTCAAATGGGTCAGTATTATTTTTTAACGCATCAATCATATTTTGGCGCAATTCGTCTTTTATCGATCTTGGCTTGTAATTTGTTTTCTTTAGATCACCAAGAGTTTTAATTTTTGAAATATCTATCATAAATAATTTACCTTACTCTTTTTTTTCTGTTTCTTATATAGTCTTCAAATACAAAGTCACCCAAGCCCGAGAGACTGCTGTAAAATGCTCTTCCATTATTAGTTTGTGTAAATTCTCTAACAAACTTTTGTAAATAAGGATCGCGTGCAATCATAAAAGTTGTAATTGTAATTCCCATTCTTCTGAATTTTGCAGCCTGATCTAAAGTCTTATTGAGTATTTTACGATCTAAACCAAAACTATTTTTATAATATCGTGCCCCTTCCTTTAAGCATGTAGGCTTTCCATCAGTTATCATAAAGATTTGCTTGTTATTGGTTTTTCTTCTTCGCAATATGTCTCCGGCAAGATCTAAACCTGCAACAGTATTTGTATGATACGGACCGACTTCAAGATATGGTAAGTCCTTTATAGTAATTGACCATGCATCGTTGCCAAAAACTATTATATCTAAAGTATCTTTAGGATATCTAGTAGTTATCAATTCTGAAAGAGCCATAGCAACTTTTTTAGCGGGAGTTATTCTATCCTCACCATACAGTATCATTGAGTGAGAGATATCTATCATCAATACAGTTGATGTAATAGTTTTATAGTCCCGCTCTTCAACTTCCAGATCGTCTTCAGTTAAATTAAACTCATCAATTCCATGATTTATTTGTGCATTTTTAATGGAATCAGTCATATCAATTTGTTCCATTAAATCACCAAATAAGTATTGTCTCTTTTCAGAAGTCGGCTCATCACCGTGTCCGGAAATAAAGGTCCTGTGATTGCCCTTCATCGATTGTCTAAGCTTTCCGAAAATTTCTTCTAGCGCCTGTTTTCTAATAGTTCTCTCTGACTTTGATGTAGGAATAAAATTAAGCCCCGATTCTTCATTCTTAATAAAATTATTCTTCTTCAAATCATCTATAAAATCACCCATGCCATAATTATCATCGGTCAGATTATATTTCCGGTCTAATTCATTCATCCAGCTAAGCGCTTCATTAACATCACCAGATGATATAGTTAACAATTGAAGAAACACCTTCAATAGATTATCAAATGAAGAATCAACCAGATCCAACTTAGGATCATATTTTGTAAATCTATATCCAATCATAACAGAATAACAGTAATATTATTAAAATGGTTCACATAGAGGCAGTTTAATTTAGAAGGTTAGATACTAAAAAAATATTATATCGGAAATGACTTATTTATTACTCAATCTCTTTACTAGACTATTTATTCTGTAATTCGAATTGTCTATCTGTGAAGCCAAACGATAATATCTTAGTGCAAGACCAACATTATTATCCTTTAAATACGAGTCAGCGATAGAGACTAAAACTTTAAATGATTTTGGATACAACTTTAATACTTCTTTTAAATAGATAATTGCATCTGGAGTTTTATTTAATTCTATCAAGTCAGAGGCAAAAAAGATAGCCTCATCCTCATTTAGTGAATATTCTTGTGGTTCATCTTTGTATATAAAAATTAATTTACGATTAACGCTATCAATGTCGAAGGATAAATAGGTTTTCATCAATTCTTCTGCTAATGTTTTAGTCGGTTTTATCATCACTCCTGAAGATAACATTTCTAAAATATCTTTTGCGGGTAAACCAAGATTTCTGTCTCTTATATTTATCAAGTGCACGCTGGCATATTTTAATTTTAGATTTATAAGTAACATAGAACTGAAGCCTGTTCCAGCACCATTGTGTGAAATGTTTTTTAATGAATCATTTTCAAATGTCAATGAAAATCCTAGACCATAATCAATTTCTTTTCCACTCTTTAGTCTTGATTTTCTAACCATCATATCAAATGTTGATTGCTTGAGCAATTTGTTTTCTAATATAGCCTTTGCAAACATTAGCAAATCTTTAGATGTTGAAAGCAATCCACCTCCGGCAACTTTAACACTAAGATCAGCTAATGGGGCATTTACTATATTACTTTCTGCATTTTTCTCATATCCTCTTACGCGGTTCTGAATAATTTCACGCTGCTTATCAATTAATGTTGAATTCATCTCTGCCGGCAATAAAACATTTTTCTTCAAATAGTTTTCATAGCTAGTTTTACTTACCTTTTCTATAATAGCAGCCAGAATAGTATAACCTAAACTTGTGTATTCATATTTTGTCCCCGGTTCAAAGTTTAGTGAATCATAAGCGAATAATTTTAGAGCTTCTTCCGTTGTAGCATAAAATTTCTTACTGTCAAATTCACCCTCTTTATAATTTCTGATTCCGGATGTGTGATTTAATAGCTGTCTGATTGTAAATTTATATTTCTTTACAGGAAAAGTTGGAATATATGTTCTAGCATCAGTATCAAGGCTAATAAGACCGCGTTCCCATAATTGTAATATGGCAACGGCTGTAATTGGTTTACTGATAGAGGCAATTCGGTATAAAGAGGATGAGGTAACCGGGATATTATTTTCAAGATCAGCATTCCCAAAACTTCCAAGCCAAGTTACTTTATCTTTTTCCAACAAGCCAGCAGAGATAGAAGGAACCTTTTTTATTCGTATATAATCAACTAAATATTCATCAAATAGCTTAATCCGATTTTCTTGTGAGAATGAAAAATTGCTATATACTGATAAATATAAAATTGCTATCAGAAATTTTGTGAGAATTGGTTTCATCTTTTGTAGTAATTACTAGATTTACTATAAAAATTGCTATTCAAAAAAAAAGGCTGAAAAAATCAGCCCTTAATATTATTTAATTGGGATACGCTTTTCAATTATATTATCAACTAGCTTATATTCCTTTGCCTCTTCAGCTGTTAAGAAGTAATCTCGATCGCAATCTTTAGCTATCTGTTCAATTGATTTTTCAGTGTGTTGAGATAATATTTTATATAATGAATCGCGTGTTTTAACTAATTCTTTTGCGTGGATTTCAACATCTGTAACCTGACCACCAATTCCTTGGGTCCAAGGTTGATGAATCATAATTTTAGAGTTTGGTAGGGAAGAACGTTTACCTGCCGCGCCACCAGCTAATAAAACTGCGCCCATACTTGCTGCCATTCCAACACAAATTGTAGCAACATCAGGTTTTATGAATTTCATAGTATCATAAATTGCTAATCCTGCTGTTACACTACCTCCAGGGGAATTTATGTACATATTAATATCTTTTTCAGAATCTTCAGCCTCTAAAAAAATTAGCTGTGCGATTGTTAAACTTGCAACATGATCATCGATTGCCGTACCTAAAAATATTATTCTTTCTCTAAGTAAACGGGAATAAATATCCATTCCACGTTCGCCGCGACCAGTCTGTTCAATAACGTAAGGAACTAACTGATTATAAATTTCAAAATTATTGTTCATTTACTGCCTCTTGCTTTACTTTTAATTTATCAGGGTGAACTTTACTAATTGTACTATTTAATTTGAGGAAATCAAAAAGTTTCTGATCAACAATTCTTTCTGCCTGATTAGATGTTTTATAATAGTTAATAATTTTATCAACAGGAATCCCAATTTTCTCGGCTTCTTTTTCAGCTAATTCTTTAATCTCATCATCTGAAACTTCAATCTTTTCATTTTTTTGTATCTCAGCTTTAATTAGATACCACTTTACTTCATTCTCTGCAGATTTTAATAGTCGTTTTCTTGTTTCTTCTTTGTTAAACGGATACTTGGATTTTTTGGATCGTTCTTCTTCATTCTTTACATATTCTTCAAGAATATTATTCACAAGACTTTTAGGAGGATCAAAATCGTTATTCTTAACTATCTCTCCAACAAGCTTTGCTCTTACAAATTCTTCCGTTTGCTGATCGTAATAGTTTTGAATATCTTTTTTTATTTCTTCTCTAAGTTCAGTCTCGGTAGAAACCTTATCTTTGGTAGCCTTTTTAATAAGCTCCTCAGTTAAATCTGGAAGAACAATTTTTTTAATACCCAATACATTGACTTGATAATTAAATTCTTCTTTATGGACCTCTTCAGTTCCATCTTCTAACTTGTGTTTGTGTTCATCCTTATAAGAAAAGTTAAAATGTTCTCCAACTTTTTTATTCTTAGCATTTTCAACAATGTCTTTTGCAACTCCATCAGCCGTCAAATCAATTTGCATTTTTTCAGGTTTTGATTCACCAATTCTTTCACCGTTTTTTTCGGCAAGAATAACTTCAGCATCAATAACAAAATTATTGTCTAAAATCTTTTCAGCATCTTCCAAAGTTTTATTCGATTTGCGGATGTACTCAATTTCTTTTTCAACTTCTGTATCCGTGACAACAAAATCAGGAATTTCAAGTGAAATGCCTTTGTAATCTTTTACATCTAGAACTGGGATAGTTTCGTACTTAACTTTAAAATTTAACTCTTTTTCAGGTTCAAATTTTAAATCCGTCATTGTTGGTTGACCAATTGGTTTAAATTGATTTTCTTCAGCAACTTTCCAGAAAAATGTATTTGAAATTTTTTCAGCAGCTTCATATTCAAGTGCATCTCCGTACATCTTTTTTAACATAGAAACAGGAACTTTGCCTTTTCTAAAACCGGGAACCTGAATTTTTTGGGATTGTTTTTTTACTTCTTTTTCAATTTCCTCTTTTATCTCATCGTACTGAAGTTTTATTTCTACTTCCTTTTCAGAAGAATTTAAATCAACTACATTATGTTCCATTTTTACCGTAACCTCAAATATTTTGATTGGGATGATATGAAGTGCGAGAACGGGGACTCGAACCCCGACACCTCTCGGTACTAGATCCTAAGTCTAGCGCGTCTACCAATTCCGCCATTCTCGCAATAAAAGCTCAAAACGATTCAATTCCAAATCATTAAAAAGTATATAAAGTGATGTTCTAAAATGATTTATGAATCAAAAAATCGCTTGCAAATATAATCCTATAGCGTTTGTTAAACAAATTAGGCTGTTTTGTTATTGGAGCACAAATGTAATTCTAAATTTTAAGGCAGATAAGACTATATTTTCTTATTTTTGGTTAAGAGATGAATTTAGAAGATAACAAACAAGACGAGGTCCCTTAATGGGGTTTAATTATACAAAATTTACAAGTCCTGGGGCTGAAAAAAAATATAATGAGGATGCTATAGAGTTATTAGAACTAAACGGCGGGCTTTTGGCAGTTTTGTGTGATGGCGTTGGTGGGGATAATGGTGGTGATTTAGCGGCAAGAATTGCCCTAAAATCAGCACTTCATTTTTTCTCTGCTTCTGAAGGTGATGATTATCTGGAAAGAGTCAAACTTGCTATTGAAGAATCGAATAGTTTTGTTTTAAATCATTCTACTGCAAGTGCTCCTATAAAAAACATGGCTACAACTTTAGAAATGATTTTTATTAAAGATCACCTCGCTTTTTGGGGACACATCGGTGATTCAAGAATTTATCATTTAAAATCTAATAGACTTTCTCAAGTAACTAAAGATCATTCACTTGTTCAAAGATTGCTGGACGAGGGATACATTACACATAAACAAGCGGCAAATCATCCTCAAAAAAATGTGATTATTAAAGCTCTTGGTGAAAATGAAAATATCCAACCTGATATTAGTAAATTAAAACTTAATGAGGCTGAAACCAATAGATTTTTTCTTTGTTCGGATGGTGTTTCTAATTTAATTAGTAATACAGAATTTGAAGAAATACTAATTATTAATGATCTCGAAGAAATTAAAGCAAAATTAAAAAAACTAGTAAAACTTCGTGGTGCATTTGATGACTACTCATTTATAGTAATAGACATAACAAAATGATTGGCAGACGGATACAACATTATAAAGTGATTTCTCTTTTGGGGCAGGGAGGAATGGGTTCGGTTTATAAAGTATTTGATGTTAAGCTTGAAAGATACACTGCATTAAAAATTCTTAATCTCAACACATCGCGCAATTCTACATTTGTTGAGAGGTTTAAAAGAGAAGCAAGAAATCAAGCAAAGTTGATGCATCCAAATATTGTTTCCGTTTATGGATTTGTTGAGGAGAAAGATATACTCGGTATTGCTATGGAATACATAGAAGGCGATACTCTTGAAAGTCTTATCCACGACAGCGGAAGAATTGAATTTAGTTATGCTCTGGAATTAATGGTGCAAATTCTTAATGGGATTGAGTTTGCTCATCAACAAGGTTTTATTCATAGAGATTTAAAACCATCAAATATTATTTTGGATTTGAATGGCAATCCTAAAATAATGGATTTTGGTATTTCAAAATCTATCGATGAATTAAAATCTATAACACAGCAAAATGCTAGACCAGGAACTCTGCTCTATATGAGCCCAGAGCAGCTTGGTGGAAATTTAATAACAGTTAAGAGCGATATTTATTCTCTTGGAATTACTTTTTATGAAATGCTGGTGGGTGTTCATCCATATAACTCGCAAACTATTTACGAGATAATTGATTCTCATGTAAATAAAATTCCATCAAAAGTATCATTGCAGATTACTTCAATTCCATATACCGCAGATGAAATAATTTTGAAAGCGATGGACAAATCTTCTAACGATAATTTTTTATCAGCAGCGGATTTTAAAAATTCGATTATCAGTTTAAGTGAAAATTATTCCTTTCAAAAAGAAAACCAACAATCTTTACCATTCGTAGAAGACAAATTCCCGAGCCATACTATTGAAAAAAAAACAAAAGGTTTTCAAACAGTAAGTAACATTTTACTCTTTATAATTTTTATCGGATTAGTTGTAATCGTTTTTAATGTTGTTAAATCAGTAATTATGGAAGAACAAGAAAAAACTGATAATGAATTATTAAGTTACTCGCAAGACTACTCAAGTAATCCAAATTTTGTAAAAGAGAGTACATGGGATTTAATCAAAATAGGCCCATATGAAAATTTAAATTCCATTGCTTTCCTTGATGATTATAAGGGTTTTATTGCAGGTGATTCCGGACTTGTAATGCAAACTTCAGATGGAGGTACCAACTGGAAAAAATTTAGTTCAAAGTTTTCTAATAATTTTAACTCTGTGAGTTATACAGATAATAAACTTATAATTGTTGGTTCAACCGGATTTATTGGAATTATTAACTATAATTCAAATCAAATAAAAAGAATAAATTCTAACACTGCCGAAACATTATTTAAAATTTATTTTATAGATCACAATATTGGATTTATTGTTGGCAGTCGAGGATTGATTCTTAATACTTATGATGGGGGTTTAACATGGCACGCAACCAATAGTTATGTAAATGAAAATTTATTCAGTATTAGTTTTGCGGATTCAAAAAATGGAATTATTGTTGGCTGGAATGGTACAATTCTTAAAACAACTAACGGCGGCTTAAGCTGGCAAAAACAATCAAGTAAGACTAATACATATTTTAAGGATGTTCTATTTGTAAATGAGTTTTTAGGGTTTATAGTTGGGGGCGAAGGGAAAGTTTTGCGAACTGAAAATGGCGGTGAAGAGTGGTATGAAATTGATCTCGAATCAAATTCCGGTTTGTACAAAATTAGTTTTGAAAATAATGGAGAGGGGATAATTTTATCCAATATTGGTGAGATTTTTTTTTCAAATGATTCCGGAAAATCCTGGACAAAAAAATATGTTGGGCAGCCTCTTATATTAAATGACATCAAGCAGTTGAATTCAGGTAATTTTATAATTGCATGCAATGGTGGCAATATTTACAAGAGTAAAATCAGTTCTACAAAATAGTATGATTACTACATCATCTCAGACGAACATCATCGAACAACGAGTAAAATGAATATTAAAAAATTATTTATTAATAAAAATGGTCTTTTACCTTATGGATTTGTCTTATTCGTAGTAAGTAGTTTGCTAACCCAATTACCATTAACAAATACTTTTGGTTATGAGTTTTCTGTGATAAATGGTCTACTTCTTAGTGTTCTTGCCGGTTTGCAGACATTAAATTTTCTTCGAAAGACTGATTTTGTAATTAGCAGATTTATTAAAAATCTTCTCATTCTTTTTTTAATTCCATTCTTAGTTATTTTTGTCCATTCTATATTAACAATGTTTTGCTCTTTTGTTGATGGATTAATCTTTTATGTTTTAATTGTTGGTACTTCTATATTGTTTGGAACTGCAATAGCCTTTTTATCCGACATCATTGCTAAAAAATATGAAAGGGTTTTATTTTTTATTGTAATTTTTTTTACAGCACTCATCCCAATTTTAGAAATTTATTTTAATCCGCAAGTTTTCTTTTATTCGCCGCTAATAGGCTTCTTTCCCGGAAATATTTATGATGAAGGTTTAAGCGCTGATTGGAAATTATTTTTTCATCAGGTAGTTGTTACAGCATTTTCACTGTCGATTATATTTCTATTCTTAAAAAGAACAACGTTTGTTTTGAAGTATAAATTTTATTTTATGGCTTCTATAATCTTAACTATTTACTTGTTTCAATACTTTTCAACTTCTTTTGGATTTAGCACCACCTTTGCAAAATTAAATTCGATCCTGCCTAAACAAATTGAATCTGAAGCATTAATCTTGCACTTTGATGATATTGATTCAATACAAGCACAGCTAATAGCATTAAATCAGGAATATTATTTTTTAGAATTATTAGATGGATTAAAAACAAAACCCTCAAAAAAAATAAATGTTTATTTGTTTAACAATCGAGAACAGAAAAAAACATTATTCGGTGCTGGCAATGCAGATGTTGCAAAACCATGGCAATATTCAATTTATATTAGTGCAGATTCTTGGCAAAACACATTGAAACATGAATTAGCTCATATTTTTACAGCTGAATTTGGAAGTGGGATATTTAAAATCGCATCTGGTTTTAACCCTGCTTTAATTGAAGGAATGGCTGAATCTCAAGACCCAATATCAAATGATATATCTATAAAGTATCTAACCAAGGTAGCATATAATAACGGTTATACTGTCGATTTAAAATCATTATTCACAGGATTAAGTTTCTTCAAAGGTAATTCTACACTTGCTTACATTTATAGCGGTGCATTTATAGATTTTCTTATAAATAAATATGGAATAGAAAAAGTTAAAAAGTTTTATGGAACTGGTGGTTTTGATTCTGTTTTCAAAAATAAAATTGAGACTGTACAGAAAGAATTTTTTCAGGATCTTTCTTTTTCTGATTCTATAAATACAAAACCAATGGCTGATTATTATTTTGGAAGACTATCCATTATCCAAAAGGTTTGCCCAAGATATATTGGAGATAGATTAAAGAAAGGTTACTTAAAACTTTCAGAAAATAAATTTAATGAAGCTGAAAAGATATTTAACGAGATAAATCAGAAAACAATAAATTATTCAGCACTCGTTGGATTATCTGAAATATTTTTAAAGCAGAATAAAATTGATAAAGCAATTAATATTCTAGAAGAGAATATTAAAAAGTTTAACAATACGCCTTACTACGCTAATATTTCCTTAAGATTAGGCGATTTGTATTCAATAAATTTAAATGATTCTTCCTCTTGTTATTGTTATAAAAAAATTATAATTGATAATCCAAATCATCAATTGAATTATCTTTGTAAAACTAGATTAAGTTTACTTCAAGTGAATGAATTAAAAAATTATTTAGAAGGTAGTGATTCATTAAAGCTTAAAATATTATTTGATCTGAACAATAAATCCTACAACTATAATTCCATTCCAATTGTTATAGGTTTATTAAATGATCAAAAGATTAAATACAAAGAAGCAATAAAAACATTCAATAAAACATTCGTTGTTGATAATATTGAAAGCAGTTACGCTGCCTTCAAACTTTCAGAATATATGCTTTACAATAAAGATTATATTAATGCCAGAAAATATGCGGCTTTAAGTCTTAGGGTGAAAGATAAAAATATTTTTTATACAGCCATGCAGCAGCAGTTTAAAAAAACAGATTGGTTCTATAAAAATGCAAATCGGGTTTTGCAAGGATTTGTTTATGATTCCTATAATTAAATTTAACGTTATTACTATTAGATAAAGTAATGAATAAAGAATTAGAAATATTGATAAAGCAAAAAGTAACTGAGCTTGAGATCATGAAAACAATATACAATATTGCTAATCGAGAGAATATTGAAGTTTATGCAGTTGGGGGATTTGTTCGTGATATTATTTTAAATCGTGAAAGAAACGATCTTGATATTCTCGTAATCGGAAGTGGAATTGATTTTGCAAAAAAAGTTGCCGAAGAACTTAGAATTGCAAATGTAACTTACTTTAAAAATTTTGGCACTGCTCATTTTGAATTTAAGGGAATGAATATTGAATTTGTAGGCGCAAGAAAAGAATCCTATGATCGTAACACACGCAAACCCACAGTTGAAGATGGAACATTTGAGGATGATATTGCTAGACGAGATTTTACAATTAACACACTTGCAATTTCTTTGAGTAAAAAAGATTATGGAAATTTAATTGATACTTATTCCGGATTAGATGATGTCCAAAATCAACTAATCAAAACACCTCTTGATCCATTTAAAACTTTTGATGATGATCCACTTAGGATAATGCGTGCATTTCGTTTTGCTTCTCAGCTTAATTTCAATGTGGATGAGAGCATTATGATTGCTGCAAATCAAATGCGTGAAAGATTGTCAATTGTTTCGCAAGAAAGAATAACAGATGAGTTTCTAAAAATTCTTGCTTCTCCAAAGCCATCTGTTGGATTAAAATTGTTATTTGATTCTTCTGTTCTTGAAATAGTTTTCCCGGAAATATTTATTATGGCCGGTGTGGATCAACGAAAGGATTTTCATCATAAAGATGTTTTTTTGCACACACTTCAGGTTGTGGATAATATCTGCAAAGAAACTGAAAATGTTTGGTTAAGATTTGCTGCACTTGTTCATGATATTGCAAAACCTCCAACAAAGAAATTTGTTGAGGGAATTGGTTGGACTTTTCATGGTCACGAAGATCTTGGTGCAAGGATGATGAAAAAAATATTTCATAGAATGAAATTGCCGTTGACTCAATTAGACTATATTCAAAAACTTGTTAGGCTGCACCTAAGACCAATTGCACTTGCTAATGAAAAAGTAACTGATTCAGCCATAAGAAGATTTGTAGTAAATGCCGGTGAAGATTTGGAGGATTTGATAACACTTTGTAGAGCAGATATTACAAGTAAAAATCCGATTAAAGTGGAAAAGTATCTTGGCAATTATGAGCGAGTTATGCAAAAGGTTCGTGATGTAAAAGAAAGAGATAAGCTGCGGGAATTTCAATCACCCGTAAGAGGTGAAGAGATAATGCAAATCTGTAATCTTAAACCATCAAGAAAAGTTGGCGAAATTAAAACAGCAATCGAAGAAGCAATTCTTGATGGAAAAATTGGCAACAATTATGAAGAAGCTTTTAAGTATTTAATGGAGATTAAGGACCAGCTTTAAAAAACAAATCAGCTTACTTAAAAATTGTAATTTAATCCAATAAAATATCTTTTTTCATCACTACATGATTTTTCTCGCAGCATTCCAAAAGAAATATTAATTGGTATTTGCGATTGAGCATTTAAAATCTTTTCATTTAACGAAAGATTTTGATCTAAATATTCATCATTTAAAATTGCTGCAGTTGTATCCTTTGTTGATTTTTCTTTTTTATCGTGCATCAGTGCGTACACAACTATTCCAACAACAACTGCTCCACCAACAACATACAATAAAGTATTATCGCTTGATTCAACTTGTGTGTTTGTAGTTCCAGTACCTCCGCCAGGTATATCACTCTTGATTTTATTGAATTGTTGTCCAAATGCAAGATCATTTGCGCTTAGTGTAAATAACAATCCTAAGATCAAACAAAAAGATACAATATTTGATGAGTATTTTTTCATCACTACCTCTGTTAATAATTTTTCAATTGGAATATTATTCATTTGGCATTTAGAATCAACCTATAATAAAATAATTATCACTGCTGAACCAAAGTCGGGTAGCTTTTGTTATATATTATTGATACCGTAAGTGTAATTATTTTACCATTCGTACTTAAAGTCCGTTTATAACGTCTTCTTAACCTATTTTTGAGTGGTCGAAATCAAAGATAGATTAAAATTATTGTTGTATTTTTACAGTAAGCATGAATTTTCAATCCAACAGCCGGAGTAACAAATGAAATTATTCTTAGTTTCTATTTTATTATTAATATCTACAAACAGTTTATTAGCTCAAAAAGAGTTAACTCTAGATGAAGCAATTAAAATTGCTTTGCAAAAAAACACAGGATTAATTTCACAGGAAAATGAGTTATCCAGGGGTGAATCAGGTGTTGATGCTGCTTATGGTAACTTTTTACCTAACCTAAATGCTTTTGGAAGTTGGGATTGGAATCGATCTGAAGAAGCTGGCAGAGTTACCAATATTAATGGTGTTAACATACCTGCTCCTAAAAGCACAAGCGAATCACGCACATATGGCGTAGGTGCTAATTCTAACATAGTTTTGTTTGATGGACTTTCGAACTATGCTAATCTTTCCAGGAGTAAAAACACGCTTGAAGCTTTGAAGTTATCAATTGAAGGTAAAAAGCAGGAAGTGGTTTTTCAAACAATTAACTTTTACTATTCAGTTGTTGAAGCGGATCAACTTTTAAAAGTTAGAGAAGAAGATGTTAAGCAACAGCAAAAAAATCTTGAAACTATAGAAGAGCGAAACAGACTAGGTTCGTTAACTAAAGCTGATGTTTATCAACAGCAGGTTCAAACTGGTAATGCTGAATTGCAGGTAATCCAACAAAATAATATTCTTGAAAACGCTAAAAGTAATTTACTTTTTTATTTAGGATTGGATGTTTTAGAAAATTATTCATTCTCAAAAACACTCACTAACAAAGAATTAAAAATATTAGATACTGATGTAAACACTGACTTCAATCAGCTTAATGAACTAGTTAGCACGGCATTAGAAAACAGAAAAGACTATCTTGCACAAAAATTAAGTTTAGATTCATATTATGACAATCTAACAATTGCAAGATCAGGGCATTTACCAAGATTATCTGGCAATCTTGGATATGGTTCATTTGCAAATAGTCTAGGTAATATTTTTGAGTCTCATAATTATTCTGCAGGTTTAACACTCAGTATTCCAATTTTTTCTGGGTTTGCTACACAAAATGCAATCCAAAGTGCGGAGGTTGATGCTATGAATTATGAACTTCAAGTAAACGATACTGAAAGACTTATCAAACAAAACCTTCAAAAAACATTTCTTGATCTTGAAGCTGCAAAAAAAGGATTACTTGTAACAGAAAAAAACGTAAAAGCTGCTGAAGAAAACTTAAAGATTGAACAAGAAAAATATAGTCTTGGTGCTGGCAAATTATTAGATGTTTTAATTGCCAATACATCATATCAGAATGCAAAAACAAATTACATCAATTCTCAGTTTTATTATATAAGATTGAGTGAAGAATTAAAGTATAATCTTGGTGTATTAGAATATAACCAGTACGAATAAATTTTAATTATAGGAGAATATCCCAAATGGCTAACGGAAAAAAGAACAAATCGAAAAAGAAATTATTCATTTTTGGTGGAATAGGTTTATTACTTATTGTGCTTTTAGTTGTTGCTTTTGTTGGCGGCAGTAAAGAAGAAATAGTTTCTGTTCAAACAGAAAAAGTTGAAAAGAGGACAATAACTCAGACAGTTGCTGCAACTGGAAAAATAAATCCTGAGTTTAAAGTTGCAATCAATCCGGAAGTGACCGGTGAAATAATTCAATTACCTGTCAAAGAAGGCGATCGAGTTAAAAAAGGTGATTTGCTCATTAGAATAAAAGGTGATCAGTACGTCGCGCAGAAAGAACGAATGGAAGCTAATCTCCAATCTGCAAAAGCAAGTTTAAAAATGCGTGAGGCAGAATTAACTAAAGTTGAATTAGATTATAATAGAGTGAAGGAACTGCATAGTAAAGGTTTAGCAAGTGATTCTGAATTAGAAGCATCTAAATCCAATTACCTGTCAACAAAAGCTTCTTATCAAGCTGCTGAAGCAAATGTTTCTCAAAGCGAAGCTTCGTTAAGAGAGATTATGGATCAAATATCTAAAACAGCAATTCGTTCCCCTATGGATGGAATTATAACCAAATTAAATGTTGAGCTTGGAGAAAGAGTATTTGGTGCTGGTTTTAGTATGGGTTCTGATATTATGACTGTTTCAGATTTAGGAAATATAGAAGCTGTTGTCGATGTTGATGAGAATGATGTTGTCTTAGTTTCTGTTGGTGATACTGCTACTATTAAGGTTGATGCATTTAAAGATCAGGAATTTAAAGGAATTGTTTCCGAAATTGGTAACAGCGCAAACACAACTGGATTAGGTAGTCAAAATGAAGTTGTAAATTTTGAGGTTAAGATAAAGCTAATAGATCCAATGATTACACTAAGACCTGGAATGAGCTGTACTGCAGATATCGAAACGGAAACTATAAATAATATTTTAAGTGTTCCAATCCAGAGCGTTACAACAAGATTAGAAGGTCCAAAGGATGGCGAAAAAATTGGTGTAGAAGAGGGTAACGGTGATGATTTTCAGCAAGTTAAAGAAGTAAAAAAAGAAAAAATAACTAAAACTCAAGAAGTAGTATTTGTAATTAAAAACGGTAAAGCTAAAAAAATTGATGTTGAAACAGGACTTAGTAATGATAATTATATAGCTGTGATTAAAGGTTTAGAAGGCGGAGAAGAAGTTGTCTCAGGAAGTTACAAAGCAATTTCTCGTGAGTTGAATGATGGTTTACAAGTAAGAGTGGAAGAGAAACGTTCTAATATTTCAAAAAAATAAAACTGGTAAATAATAATGAACATAATTAACATAGAACATATTGCAAAGGTTTACCAAGTTGGGTCGGAAGAGGTTCATGCTTTGCGGGATGTTTCTCTAAAAATTAATAAGAATGAATATGTTGCAATCATGGGTCCTTCTGGGTCCGGCAAATCTACTCTAATGAATATGCTGGGTTGTTTAGATACGCCAACTTCGGGAATATATGACTTTAAAGATGTAAGTGTTAGTGAAATGACAGATAACGAACTTGCTAGAATTAGAAATAAAGAAATTGGTTTTGTATTCCAGACATTCAATCTTCTTGCGAGATCTGATGCTATTCATAATGTAGAACTCCCATTGATCTATGCTGGTGTTTCAGCTTCTGAAAGAAGAGAAAGAGCAAAACAGACTTTAGTTGATGTTGGTCTGGAGGATAGAATGCATCACAAACCAAATGAACTTTCTGGTGGTCAAAGGCAAAGAGTTGCAATCGCGCGAGCTTTAGTTTCTAATCCTTCAATCATCCTGGCGGATGAGCCTACAGGTAACTTGGATTCTAAAACAGGTGAAGAGATTATGGCATTGTTCCATGAAATCCACGAAAAAGGAAATACAATAATTCTTGTAACACACGAAGAATATATTGCAGAGCACGCTCTTAGAATTATAAGGTTGAAAGATGGTTTAGTAGAAAAAGATGAAGTTGTTGAAAAAAGATTTATCCCAAAATCTAAAGCTTCTTTTGTATAATGATTATTAAAAAGAGTTAACCATGTCGTCAATATTTTTAGAATTAACCGAAGGATTATCTATAGCCTGGCGTGCCATAAGGGCTAATAAAATTCGGGCAGCATTAACAATGCTTGGAATTATAATAGGTGTTACAGCAGTCGTACTAATGTCAACAGCGATTAAAGGGATTGATAATTCTCTTCAAAATGGTGTTAGCGCACTTGGTTCGGATGTTTTATACATAGATAAATATGCCTGGTTTTCAAATCAAGATTTCTGGACCATGCGTAATCGCAGAAATATTGATATGGAAGATTTTCATACATTTAAGGATTTAGCAAAACTTCCTATGGCAGTCGCTCCGGTTACCAATGCTGTTCAAACTATTAAATATGGCGATCGAAAAGTTGAAACTGTTTTTCTTAATGGCTCTACATCTGACTATGTAAAGACAACTAATTTCGATTTTGATTTAGGTAGATTTTATTCTGAAGTGGAAAGCAATGGTTCTAGAAATGTTGCTGTTTTAGGAAGTGAAATAAGTAATAAATTGTTTCCCAGAGGTGATGCACTTGATAAAACAATTAAAATTGGTCCTGCTAATTTTAAGGTAGTTGGCGTTCTTACCGAACAAGGAAGTACACTTTTGGGTGCATTTAATCCCGATAATCAAGTATTCATTCCAATAGGGACTATATTCAAAAATTTCGCATCACGTCATTTTGGTACTGTAACAATAAATGTTAGAGCCGCAAGTCCTGAACTTTTAGAAGACACAAAAGCAGAAGCCGAAGGAGTAATGAGAAAAGTGAGAGGACTAACACATGATGAGCCAAATGACTTTACAATAAATCAACAAGAGGGCTTAACAAATTTTCTTGATTCTATAACAATTGTAATAAAGATTGCAGGGTTATTTATAACAGGATTGTCATTATTTGTTGGTGCAATTGGAATTATGAATATAATGTTTGTTTCTGTAAAAGAAAGAACTCGTGAAATCGGGTTAAGAAAAGCTATTGGCGCTACCCGCAGAACAATTCTTGCACAATTTTTATTAGAGTCTTCAGTAATTTGTTTAATTGGAGGACTAATCGGGTTAATAGCTGCAATACTATTAAGTTTGATGTTAAACCAGTTTTTTCCAACATCAGTACAATATGATGTTGTGATTCTTGCAATAATAATTTCATTATTAACGGGTATTATTTCTGGCTTAGCTCCGGCTTATACAGCGGCTAAGATGGATCCTGTCGATGCTTTGAGGTATGAATAAATGAAAATAAATCAAATACTAGCTATATCTCTACAATCCTTAAAAAGTAACAGACTGCGCACAGCACTTACGATTCTAGGAGTTGTTGTAGGGATATTTTCCATCATAGTTATTATGACTATACTAACAATGCTACAAAGTAGTATTGACGATGGACTATCAATGCTTGGGAAAAACACATTTCAGATTCAAAGAGACGATAATGTTATGGGGGGTGGTCCCAGAATGCGCACTAGAAGTAGAAAGGACCTAACTATTGAGGAAGCTAATCGATTAAGAGAATTATTATCACAAGCCAAATATGTAGGTGTTGAGCAATGGCAATTTGGTAAAGTAGTTAAGTATGGCAACAAAGAAACTAATCCAAATATTTCAGTTGCTGGTGTTAATACAGATGCTATGAGAACTAACGATTGGAATGTTGAAGCAGGAAGAGATTTTCGAGATGATGATATTAACTATTCTACAAATACTTGTTTAGTATTTCAGCCAATTGTTGAGAAATTATTTCCAAATAGCAATCCGATCGGACAGGAAATAAGGGTTGATGGCAGACCATTAAAAGTTATTGGGGTAATTGAACCTCAAACTGCTTTATTTGGTTCAAGTCGAGATAGTTATGTAATTGTCCCTATTACCACTTGGCAATCAATGTATGGAAGATATGGACGTTCAGTAAATATTACTGTGATGTCACAAAGCAAAGCAGATTACAACGATGTTATTGAAGCTGCTACTGGACATATGAGGACTATTAGAAAAGTGGGACCGGGCGAACCAAATGATTTTTATATTTTTAGTAACGAATCGATGATAGAGCAAACCAACCAGATTACGGGACCAATCAAGATAATTGCCTTGGCCATTTCTCTTATTGCATTAATTGCTGCCGGTGTAGGTATAATGAATATTATGTTGGTTTCTGTAACAGAAAGAACTCGCGAGATAGGAATTAGAAAAGCACTCGGTGCGAGAAAAACTTGGATACTTATTCAGTTTTTATTTGAGGCAATTATTTTATGTATGCTTGGAGGGCTTATTGGGATTATCTTTGGAGTAGGAATTGGTAATCTTGCAGGAGGTGCTCTGAATGCAACTGCTGCCATTCCGTGGGATTGGGTATTTATTGGATTATCAATGTGTATAGCTGTTGGAGTAATTTTTGGGACTTATCCAGCTTATAAAGCTTCAAATCTTGACCCTATTGAAGCATTAAGATATGAGTAGTTAATATTGATTTGAGAATCGTTTCGACCGAAGGGAGAAATCAGTTTTATAAATAACAGAGGATTTCTCAGTCAAATACATCTTGAGGTGAAATTCCTAATTTTCTTGATTGCTAAAATCAAAAACTCAAATCTATTTGTAAGCTAAAGCGGTTATCCACATTTCCAATAATTTCATTATCACCAGAACTAAGGGAAGTTACATCCGGTTTATAAGTTTCCGAATATTTTGTTGATAGAGATATAAACTGAAGTGGTTTATATTTTACAATCATATACCATCTAATTCCTTTTCCGTACATTGCTAGATTTGGCATTACGCCGAGCAAATCGTTTTCATATTCATAAACAGCGGAGTTAAACGAATCTGTATGGAAGAAAATAATTCTTCCGTAAAGGCTAATATTTTTACTTGGGATAAATCGCATTTCCTCATAAACTAAAAATCCATTTTCTTTAATACCTGCATCTTTAATGAAAAAATGATTGTACTCAATTCTTGTTTTTAATCTTAAATCTTTTGATAAGCTATAAATATAATCTGTTCGTCCAATCTGTTTTAACCTTCTAACTATTTGTTCACTAATATTAACAAGTTCAGTAACCTCTTTGTCTTCATATTTATAACGTAATCGTATCTCAAATTTTGGTAGAGGAGATGTGACAAAATCAAACAGTAGCTCGTTGCCTTCACTGGAAAGTGAATTTTCACTTGTGCGGTATGGAAATTTAAAAATATCATAGTAAAGATTTAGAACACCAAACGGGATTTTCCATTTAAACCCCGAATAAATGCCAACCTCATTATTGATTTTTCCTGAGCGTTCGCTAAATCCGAAGCCATAAAGATTATTATAATTGCGTGGATAATTTCTTATGGCTGTTGTAAAAATAAAATTACGATTTGCAGAAAACTGAATTCCATTTATTGATGCAACTGATTTACCATCAAAACTCGCTTCACCAAAGAAATTCATATTGGCAAGATTGAATTCATAATAAGCCGAGGTGTAATTAAAATTATCCCCGCTTAAGCCGTATAAAGATTTTGATTCAAAGTTCTTATCAAAAGAACCATTGTAATAAATACATCCTAAATTTAATATACCATTGTATTTATAATCTAAAACACCGCCAATCATTTTTTGTCGTGCAGAATTTTTTTTATTCAATTCACTTTCAAATCTATGAAAACCTGTTTGCCCAACGGAAGAAATTTCACCAGTTACCGAATCGATTGAAGCATCAAAAGTATTGTTGGAATAAAACGCAGTTAAATTAAAATCGCTAAAAGTTATAGTTGTGGCAGCACCTCTATAAAACCTATATTCAGCCGCACTATTGTATGGACGTATGTTGCGAGCTTTTTTCTTAACCGGAAAGACGGCATCAGCTCCTTTTGAAAACCCGAACGGACTCCATAAAGTCAAACCTTGCCCAAATTCCAAAACAAAATCACCCGCTACAAAGTTTTTTAATAAACCAATATCCTTAACTTGCAAATGGAACGAAGTAAAATCAGAATAGGATGATTCACCAGCATCTTTTTCAATTAAAAATCCTGCCTGATAATTTTTACCATAATTATACAATAACCTATTGTATGATTTTAATTTTGATCCTATAAATTTCCCACTCTCAAATCCATCTCTATTCTGTAAATCATTTGTAGCCCTGCTACGTATCTTTAGTTTTGATTTTGAAAAAATTGATTTTGGACTACTTTCAATTTCTTGAAATTCTCCCGTCTCAATTTCTGGTTGAGACGTTTTTACAAAAGGCAAAATACTTTCTATTAATTGCTTATCTAATTCGCGTATCGCATAAAGTTCGGTTGGGGCAAAAAAGTAACCAAATTTTTTTCTGTGCTCTAAAATTTTATTCGAAGATTGCTGATCCATATTTGGGAGTTTTGATAGTTCAAAGAAATCAGCTTGATTCAAATCTATCGGATTGCGCATTAGTTCTTCAAAAATTTCTACAAGATCTTCAGAATCTGATTCTTCATTCGGTTCGACTAAAATATTATCAAGAACATCTTCAGTTATTATAGATGTGCTGTCTAATTGCGCATAAGCTGAAGTGATGGAAAATAGAAAATAGATAACTAACGAACTGAATAGAAATCGCAATTTATTCTAGCCCCAAATTCTCTTTTATAGATTTATGTCGATCTTGTTCTCTGCCAAAACATATAATTACACCGGCTTGATGTGTAAGCCCTAAATCGTTGTGGGTAAACATTGCATAGTCTAGGCTAAACATCGAGTAGTTTATCCCAATACCGGCACTGTATTTTGATGGTTCATTTGAAAAGCCGGTTCGTAGTGATAAGTATTCAACTATATCATAATTAATTCCGAACTGAAACGAAGCTTTGTACTTGATATCCTTTTCAAGTGCAAAATTAATAGTTAATTCATCTGCTATGTCGTAAGATAATCCAGAATTAAAGACCACAGGGATTTGATCGTCTTCATTTCCAAAAGTTGGACGATTTACATTTTGAAAAGAAAATCCCAATCTAAAAACATCTGATATGTATGCTAATCCGCCAAGGTTAAAAAATACTGCACCATCATTGCCATAGTTTTTGATTGAAACAGTTTGATAATTAATCGTAATTCCAGCAAAAAATTTATTTGAATAATTATAAGAATATCCCAATGAAAATTTTGATTCACGATAAAGATCAAATCCATAACTCATTCCACCAATAGCAAAAGACCCAATGGATGTTGGTTCGTGATAAGCTACATACCCATTTGCTAATTCACTCAATCCAAATGGAGCAGGTGAGTAGTAAATGCCAACTTCTCTCCAATTCATTTGTGCAAGTCCAGCCGGATTATTAAAAAGACTAAAGACATCATTACTTAATGCAACATCAGAATTGGAAAGAGAGATTTGTTTTGCACCCGGGTTGTACTGAGAATATGCACTTAATGTTAATGCGCAAATTATTATAATTGTATAGTAAAGTTTCATAATATTTTAAGTTGATTGTTCGATTATATCTAAATTCCTATATTAAATCAATAAAAACTTAGGCTGATATTATTATGCGTAATCTTTTAATTCTGGTTTTAATTCCTTTTTCAATTTCGTTTACACAAGAACTTAACTGTAATGTAACAGTTAATTTTGAGGGATTAGCAGTGGAAAACAGAGAACTACTAGTTGATTTTGCAGGTGTTGTTGAATCATATTTGAATACAACGCAATTTACGGGTGAAGCATGGGAAGGGGAAAAGATAGATTGTGCCTTTACAATATTTTTTACCGGCGCTTCAAGCGAAACTGATTATTCTGCTCAAGTAGTAATTATATCAACACGTCCTATTTATAAATCAACTAGACAATCACCAATGGTAACTATTAACGATGGAAACTGGTCGTTTAGATATGTGCCCAATCAAGCACTTTATGCTAACCAGGCCACGTTTGACCCTCTAACGAGTTTTTTTGATTATTATGCCAATATAATTATTGGATTTGATTGGGAAACCTGGGCTGATCTTGGAGGTACACCATACTTTAAAAAAGCTTTTGACATTTTAAATCTAAGTGGTAACAGCTCTTATAAAAAAGGTTGGGAACAGAGCAGTGCTTCGTTCAGTAGATGGGGCTTATGTCAGGATTTGTTAAATGACAAATATAGAGCTTTTAGGGAAGCATTTTATGTTTATCATTATGGTGTAGATGAATTTCAGATAAAAAAGAAGGATGCGCAAGATAAAATTGTGAGTTTGGTTACTGTGTTGGAAGATATGCAAAAGAAAACTGGTATTAATAGCGTTCTTATTAAACATTTTTTTGATACTAAGAATGGTGAGTTGATTGAATTGCTAAAAGATTACCCAGATCGTAAAATATTTGAACGGCTAAAAAAAGTTGATCCGCCACACTCAGCAAAATATGATGAACTGTTGAGGTAAATTTTTAATTAAGTTCGATTGAGATTATTAAATCCTCTTCAGTGATGCTATAAACAACAGCCATACCTTCGATTACTTTTGCAAATAAAGTATATCTACTATCCAAATATGGATGACTGCCTTGCATTATAAAAAATTGTGAACTTTCTGTATCTTTTCCAGCACTTGCCATTCCAACATAACCAATTCCAAAATCAGTATCAGTAAATTCAGAAACAATATCATAACCGGGTCCGCCCCAGCCGGTTGCTGTTGGATCGCCTGCTTGAATTACAAACCCAGGAACAACACGATGGAATGCAATGCCGATGTAAAATTTCTGATCAGCAAGCATACAAAAATTTGCCACAGAAATTGGTGCTAACTCAGAATTGAACTGAATAGTTATATCGCCTTTTGAAGTTTTAATTATTGCTTGAGTGTATTTGAAAGAATTACTCCAAATATTTTCAAATTTATCAAGTTCTTTATATCCAATTCGTTTGTCCTCAGTTTTTGAGGAAACAAATTTTCTTATTGAATATAATGTGGATGATTTGGTTTTTTCAATCATCGATATATAAAAATCACTATCAATCTTTTTGGATAAATTAATTAAAGACATGGTTGCTTCAAGAAAATCCGAATTGTCTTTAAAAATATTTATTTGCTTAGATATAATTTCTCTTAATTTCTTGGAATTCTGTGCGATGAAGACAGAATCAATTCCATCCGCTACTATTGAAATCAGTGGCGCTTTCTCAGATTTTAAGATATGCAGAAAAATTATTCTTAATTCGCTTGAGTAAGTTATTTTGTCTTTTATTTCCAATAATTCCTGCAAAACTTCTATTTCATCTTTCGTACGATATGTATGTCCAAATAATTCAAATAACTTTTTCGCAGCTTTTTTTGAGTCTTGATTTTTGGCATAAAATTGAATTTGGTATTTGATGGGAAGGTTTAATTTATTAATGATTTTTTCATTTTCTTGGTAATTACCAAATATTTCATATCTACTCAAAAGAAGTTCACCTCTAAAACCCATTGGTTTTGATTGATCAAATAACATTTCATCTATTCTGCTTTTAACCTCGATCTTCAAGGAATCATTAATATAGTCTTTAATATTCTTTATGGATATAGCTGCTTGTAAAGCAACATTTGGGTTCACATCATTTAATAATTCGAAATATAGGTTAAGATTCAAATTTGTGAATGAATTTGTATTAAATCGTAACAAATGTAAAATTTTAACTAATTGAATGAGCAATAAAGGATTTTTATGAACTTCATCAAGAACTAATGTCTGTACACTAGTAATAAATACTTCTTTTTTAATATTCATTAAAACAAATTGTTTTAATTCAATTTCTTTCTTTTCGATACTATTTAATAAAATTGATCCATTAAGAAAATTTTCAAAATCCGTCCAAAGATTCTCTGATCCGCCATATCTTGAAAGAACACATAGTGCTTTAATTATTCTATTTGGTGAAGATAGTTGATGAGTTATCTCAGTTTCTAAAATTAATTTTGAATCATCACTTTTAATTCCGCGTATTTGGAATTGCAAAATGGCTTCTGAAATTCCTTCATATGGAAAAATTGGCCCATCGAATGAATTGTAAAACTCAACAAGTTTCTTAAGATCATTTCCATTCCCAATTTTCCCGATTGCAAAAAATATTTTTGGATAAGTTTTTGGAAGGGGAGAAGAGTATAAATATTTCCACAAGAAGTTTATTGATTGATCACACTTTCCAATTTGCGCTAGTGCAAAACAAATTTCTTTTCCATATTTATTTGAATCTAAGTTTAATAGCTTAGGAACAAATAAAGTATCCTCGCTTTGTGCAATACTTAGTATTGCGGCTTTAGTTTTTTGTTCTGAGTTGGAGTGTAAATATTTATAAACGATATGTGTGTCAAAACTTCTAGCATAAGTAGTTTTGATCAACTCATACATTGTGGAATCGTATTGAGCAAAAAGAATATTGCTAAATAGAATAAAGAAAATGAGGGCTCGCATTTACTCCTCATCTGAAAAGTTACATAAATAAATTATAAATCCGCTTGCCACACTCTATATTTTTTGTAAGGATCACCACCCATTACAACTGCCCCACGATTCATCATCTCATTATCTTCAAGTATCCAGCTTGCTTCTCCTAAATCAATTCCAATGGCGTGTGCGCGATTTACTATTTCCCAATAAAACACAGCATCCAACCCCTTTTTTTGTTGTTCAGGAACTAAACCAAGAGTAATGATTCTTGCCCACTTTATTTTTTTCTTTTGTGTAAATAACTTAATGAAGTTGAAAGGAAGAAGTTTGCCGTTCATCTGTTTGAAGATGTAATTGTAATCCAACATTACTAACGCAAATCCAATTACTTGATTATCAATTTCACCAAACAAAACAAGTGAAGGCTCAACCAATGGTTTTAAATCTTTAGCCATTGCATCAATTTGATCATCCGTCATTGGAATAAATCCCCAATTGGGTGCCCAGGCTTTGTTATAAACAATTTTAACTTTTTCTAATTCTTTAGCAAAGTTTTTCATATCCAAAGAAGTTATTTTTAATTTATATCTATCACGAGCAATCTGCTGAACTCTTTTTAATTTTTCAGAACCCATTACTTTATGATTTTCAAGTTTGTATGCTAAAAGATCTTTTGCTTTAGTCATTCCATAATTTGCACAAAGGTCTAAATAATATTTTGGATTGTAAGTCATTAGTAAACGAGGTGGATCATCAAATCCTTCCAGAAGCATTGCCCACTCATCATTACTAGATGGATTTGCAGGTCCAAGCATTCTTGTTAATCCTTTTTCCTTTAGCCATTTTTTTGCAGTATCAAACAAAGCATTTGCAACTTGCTGATCGTTAATGCATTCAAAAAATCCAAAGAAACCTGAATTATCGTTATGATATTTTAAATGCATATCATTTTTAATTGCAGCAATTCTTCCAACAATTTTTCCGTTGTGTTGAGCAATAAAATAATCTGCTTCAGCATTTTTAAAGAATGGATTTTTTTCTTTGTTTAAAAGAGTTTTTCTCTCCATAATAAGAGGCGGAACCCAGTTTGCATCATTCTTATAAAAATTCCACTGGCATTTTATAAACGTGTTAAGATCTGATTTGGTTTCAATTTTTTTGATTTTTATTTCAGACATGATTTATCCTATATAAAAAAAGCATACCCGTTTGAGTATGCTTTAATAAAATATTGTACGATACTAAATAAGTCCTAATTGTTTGCCGGCTCTTTCAAAGATATCGAGTATTTCATCGAGATGTTCTTTTTTGTGAGTAGCCATATAGCTTGTTCTCATCATCTGTCTTCCCGGAGGAACACCCGGAGAAATAAACACGTTAACAAAAACGCCATTATCATAAAGGAATTTCCACATTTGGAATGCTAAAGTATCATCACCTACAATAACAGGAACTATAGCCGTTCTTCCTTCAATAATATTGAATCCTTTTGCTTTAAGATTTTTTCTCATATAGTTAGCATTGTCTATAAGTTGTGTAACCAACTGCGGCTGAGCTTCTAAAATATCCAAAGCAGCAAGTGCAGATGCAACAGAAGCAGGAGTTGGAGAAGCACTAAAAATTAGAGCTGGTGAGAAATGCTTTATATAATTAATAACTCTTTCTGAACCGGAAACAAATCCGCCTAAAGAAGCAAAAGTTTTACTAAAAGTACCCATAGTTAAATCAACATCAGATTCGAGATTGAATTCACTTGCCGTTCCTCTTCCGCCTTTCCCAATGACGCCAACTGAATGTGCATCATCAATCATAATTTTTGCACCATATTTCTTAGCAATTTCAACAAGGCGAGGTAAGTGAACAATCTCTCCACCTGTACTAAACACACCATCAGAAACAATAAGTTTTCCTGAATCTTCTGGAAGTTTTGAAATCGTTTTTTCCAAATCATCCATATCATTGTGTTTATATCTTGCCAATCCACCCATTGCACCTTTGGTCATCATTGTTCCTGCAACTATACAAGCGTGGTTGTCTTTATCAGAAATAACATAATCATTTCTTTGTACTAAAGTTGGAATTACACCTTGTGCAGATTGATATCCTGTACTGAAAAGTAAAACAGCTTCTGTGTTAAAGAATTTTGCTAATCTTTTCTCTAGTTCGATGTGTAAATCAAGAGTGCCGGTTAAATATCTAGAGCCTGAACAGCCTGTCCCGTATTTTTCAATCGCTTTGATAGCTGCTTCTTTAACATGTGGATGACCGGTTAATCCAAGATAATTATTGGAGCCAGCCATAATAACTCTTTTACCTTCAATTTGAACAACTGGACCCTCATTTTCTTCAATAGGTCTAAAGTAAGGATAAACACCTAAAGCTTTAATTTCATCTGCACGAGTAAATTCGTAGCACTTTTTAAAAATATCCAAAAAATCCTCCTGAACTGATATATTAGAACCGAAACTGATTCGACTTTTTATTAAATTGCGCGCAAAATTTATATCTAATTAGACTTAAAAACAAATGAATACAAAAATGCAAACTCAAGAAATAGCAGTAGTTACAGGCGCAAATGGTTTTGTTGGAAGCCATCTTGTTGATAATCTTTTATCAAAAGGATTAAAGGTTAGATGTGTTGTCAGGAAATCTAGCAATTTAAAGTGGTTGGATGGAAAGGATGTAGAAATTTATGATTCAGGTTTATTTAATACAGATGGATTAAGAAAATGTTTTAAAGACGCTAATTATATTTACCACGTTGCCGGTGTTGTAAAATCAAAAACTGCTGAGGGCTTTTACAAAGGAAATGTAGATTCAACAAAAAATCTTTTAGAGGTTGCACTTGAAAACAAATCTACTTTAAAAAGATTTTTATTAGTTAGCAGCGGAACTGTTACAGGTCCATCTAAAGATGGCAAGCCGCTTAATGAGTTGAGTAATTGTAGTCCTATAACAACATATGGTAAAAGTAAATTGGAAGGGGAGAAAATCACTCTTTCTTATAAAGATAAATTGCCAATAACAATTTGCCGTGCTCCTGCAGTTTATGGTGAGCGCGATACGGAGATATTTATCTACTTTCAAACTTTTAGTAAAGGCTTAACCACAACCATAGGATTTAATAAAAAAGAACTAAGTTTAATTCATGCTGTAGATCTTGTAGAAGGATTTTATCAAGCAGCAACAAATGAAAAAGCTATTGGTGAGATTTACTATATTAGTTCTGAAAAATATTATACCTGGCAGGAAATAAATTCAGTAACCTCTAAAGTGCTTGGTAAAAAACCGATCATAATCAAAGTACCTCATTTTTTAGTTTATACGATTGCAGGCTTCGCACAATTTTTTGCAATGTTCAGTAAAAAACCAGCTACATTGAATATTGAGAAGGCAAAAGATATAACACAACAGTTTTGGATTTTTGATACTTCAAAAGCCGTTAAAGAACTTGGTTATAACCAAAATATTTCACTCGAAGACGGTATTAAAAGAACTTGTGATTGGTACAAAGAAATGAAGTGGATTTAATTAGTTATCTAAAGCCCCTTCATTAATCCAGGTTTTGATGCCCTGTAACTGTGTTGCAGTAACCGGTCTTGCATAGCCAACAGGCGGCATTGGAGAAATTCCTGCACGACCTTCAATAGCCCAAACTAATCTGCTTAAATCGGGTTCTCCAGGAAAAACAATGTTCGGATTTGCAGTAACATTAGCCCAAGTTGATAAATCTATTCCATCAGCTGCATTTGGACTTGCGTGACAGCCGGAAAAAGCACACTTAACTTGCAATATTGGATAGATATTCTGTGAGAAACTAATATTCTTATCAGGCATTGGTTTGTCGTCAACATTATCAATAGTTAAAGTGTCATCGCAACTAGTGAAAAAGATTATTGCTAATACTGTTATAATTATATGTTTAATGATTTTATTCATATCCACAACAAAAATATTGTCAACCTGCTGAAAATAAAAGTCATAACTCTTTACCTTTTGAAATAGATATAATTGATTGTTGCTTAAAACATATTTATTTTTGGATCAGAATTAAGGGGCTATAGCTCAGTTGGGAGAGCGCTTGAATGGCATTCAAGAGGTCAGCGGTTCGATCCCGCTTAGCTCCACTTTTTAACCCACATTTTGTGGGTTTTTATTTTTAAATAAAATTTTATCAGATATCACATCTTTTAATTTTTATCTTATCAATGTATAACTATTTTTGACTGAATGAATTTATTACCTGTAAATAGTTATTATAAAAAGATTTTGCACGTTGCACTTCCAGCGATTGCAGGCTTATCAACACAAATGGTTGTTTCACTTGTGGATTCTGCGATGGTAGGTAGACTGGATGAAGCAACTTATGCCTTAGCTGCAATGGGCATCGGGGTACTTGCAACTTGGGCTTTGGTGAGTTTCTTTTCAAGTCTGGCAACCGGAACACATGTAATTGTTGCAAGAAGATTTGGACAGGGAAATTTTTTAGAATGTGGAAATACTTTAAATAACTCTCTTATAATTTCACTTTTAATTGGGGGAATTGTAGCCGCAATTGGTGCCTCCTTATCAGGACCAATTGCTCATTTTTTTGCTTCTGATGATACTGTTGGTAATTACGCTTCTCAATATCTTTTCTACAGATTTCTCGGAATTCCATTCTTTCTAATTTCAGTTTCTTATCGTGGTTTTTTCTTTGGGATTAGCAAGACCAAAATCTTTATGGTATCTGGAATTCTTACCAATCTTTTCAATATTATATTTAATTATATTTTAATTTATGGTTCATTTGGATTGCCAAGAATGGGTTTGGCTGGTGCTGGATTAGGTTCAACGCTAGCAACTTTTAGTGATGTAGTTTTTTATTTGATTATTATATTACTTCCAACATATAGAAATAAATATCAAAATTTTAGACATTTTAAAATCGATAAAGAAATTATAAAAGGAATTTATAAAATTTCAATTCCTGTATCCTTTCAAAATATTTTTGTTTTAGTCGGGTTCTTAAGTTTTGTTGCTATAACTGGAATTATCGGGACCAAAGAACAAGCTGCAACACAAGCAATCATTTCAACATTATTTATTTCTTTTCTTCCTCTATTCGGGTTTGGAATTGCTGTTCAAACATTGGTTGGCAATAATCTGGGAGCGGGCAAGTACCAACTTGCAAAACTCTACGGATTTGAAACTGCTAAGGTTGCTACTATTTATACAATTATTTTAGGTTTTATTTTTATTGGAATTCCTCAATATGTTCTAATAATTATAACAAATGATTGGAGTATAATTGAGATGGCAAAATCATCCTTGAGAATTGCAGGATTTGCTCAAATATTTTATGCAACCGGAGTTGTACTTGCAAATGGATTACAAGCTGCGGGCAGAACAGTTTTTGTAATGAAGGCTGAAATGATTACAAACCTTATAATTTTTGTTCCGCTTGCTTACTTACTAGGAATTGTATTTGATTTAGGTTTAATGGGCGCATGGTTAGCTTTGCCGGGATATGTAATAATTTATTCACTTTCCATTTTTCTTAAATACAATTCAAATAGTTGGCACACAAATATTCCAATCAATTTAGATTAATCTTTTAAGTTAAAAAAAGCTCCAATAGCAATAACTAAAAAAATTGCTCCTGTAATAACAAATGAAAATGGAAATCCGATAACTGCTCCTGCATATCCACCAAACAACGGACCAACTAAATTACCCATTACTTGAAAACTTGAGCCAACGCCCATAACTCCACCGCGTCTTTCTTTTACAACTTGATTGCTAATTCTTGTAAACAAAAGCGGCATCAATGCGCCATAGCCAAATCCCAATAAAGTTCTAACAGGAATTAAGTAATATGGATTAATAATTATTGAATGAAGTAAATACATTATACCAGTAATTATGGATGCGATTGCAATACTTTTTTTCAATCCAATTTTTTCTGATTTTTTTCCCCACCAGTATGCTGAAAAAACAGAAAAGATTCCAACAATACTGTAAAGTGCGCCTGTAATCGTTGGTAAATAATTTTTGTTGATTTCTAAAGTTTCAACAAACAAAACAAAGATTGGGCGAACAAATGAAATTCCCAGACTAGTGAACATTATTAAGATTGATGGAATCAAAAACTTTTTATTTGATAAAACATATTTCCAATTATCAATTATGGAAATAACTCTTTTTGATTCGTCACGTTTTTCTTCTTTAACAAAAAATATAATTGCAAATCCAACTAGAGACAGTAAACCAGCAACAACAAAAAACACAGCACGAAAAGAAAGAAAATCAGAAATAATTCCACCGAACAATGGACCTAATACAGTGCCTGCTGCTGTGGATGATTGAAGTACACCAAGAGCATAACCGGTTTTTTCTTCTGGGGTGTTGGATGCGATTAGTGCCATTGCTGCGGGAAGAAATCCACTTAATCCACCTTGCAATAATCTTCCAATAAAAAGCTGATTGATATCCCCTGAGAATCCTATAATTATTTGTGCAAGTGCTAACCCAAAAGTTGCACGTATCGTCATCAATTTTCTACCATACTTATCCCCAAGATTTCCCCAAAGAGAAGAAAGAAAAAGTGAAACAAAAAATGGTCCTGCAAAAACTAGTCCGCTCCATTTTGATGTTTCCTCAATAGAAGTAACTCCCAATTCTCTAACAAATAACGGAAGAAAGGGAACTATAGAACTCATCCCAACCATTGCCAAAAATTGGCAAATCCACATTATATATAAGTTTTTCTTCCAGTTTAACATTTAATTTTTAATATAAACTTAGTCAAATTTAATCTTAGCCAGATTTTTAATCAAAATTTGTTGATTTGTAATTGAAGAAACTTTACAAAAATACTTGACAATCTTTACTATTGCGAATATATTAGCGTTGTGAAAATGAAACTAACGACAATAATTATAACTTTTCTCATAATTGCTACGGTTTATGCCGGTGCTCATATTGAATATTTTCACGCAAGAAGTGAATCTGATGATATAAGACTTGAGTGGCAAACTGGTGAAGAGACTAATCTGCAGAATTTTGTTGTCGAACGAAAAACTCCTCAAAGTTCTTACGCTGAAATCTCAAGTATACAACCAAAAGGTGATAATTCTTTTTACACATTCACAGATCAAAATGTTTATAAAGCCAACGATATGGTTTTCGTATACAGACTTAAAATAGTAGATACCAATAATCAAGTTTCTTACTCAGCTGATGTTACTGTAACACATAGTATTTCTAGCATTGCAAAGAGAACATGGGGCAGCATTAAGGCGATGTTTAGATAATCAATTGTGAATCATTTCTCCTCTTTTATAACTCATAAAAATTTCCCACTTACTTCTAATTCTAACTTAAAATATTTAATAATAACACTATTCGTTTTCTTTGTTGGATGTTCTGCAACGAAAAGATTTTCTACGGATAGCAATTATGGTTTTAATTCACCATACGTAATTAGAGTATTGCTAGATAATAGCAGCGCTGATTTAGTGATTTCAGTTAATGATTTAGTTATTATTTCTGATGAGGATTATGAGTTGGCTAAAGTTAATTTAGGGAATAAATTAAAGTTCAGTTTGAAATCAGATAAGATTAATCTTTCAATTGGTTCAAAGGAATTTGTTTCGAAAAGGTTTTATATAACTGCCTCCAGCGAAAATGAAATAATAAGTATTAATGAAAAAAAATATCGCGGAAGAATTTTAGTTTCCATTTATGATTCTGAAATAAAAATTGTAAATCAAATTGGATTGGAAGATTATGTAAAAGGTGTTATGACCAAAGAAATGCCAATAGGAAAGGGCAATGAAAATTATAACGCACTCAAAGCTTTTTCAATTTGCGCCCGAACTTATGCTTTTACTAAAATGGAAGAGAATAAAGTTTTTTTTGATATTTATCCCGATACGCGGGATCAGGTATATGGCGGCGTTGATGGAGAAAATAAGATTACAAATGATATTGTTGATGAGACAAAAGGACAGTTGTTATTTTTTGACGACAAACCGGCAACCATATTTTACCATTCCACTTGCGGGGGTTATACCGAAGATGTTGTAAATGTTTTTAGCAATAAAAACATTCCATATTTAATAGGAATAAAAGATGGTGATGAACCCTATTGTAAAATATCTCCAAGATATGACTGGACAGAAAAATATTCCGAGTCAACATTTATTCAAAGATTCTATAAAGCCAAACTTATTGAGTCTCCGAATTATAAACTTTCTGATATAAAAATAGCCTCTCGATTTACTTCGGGTAGAGTTAACGAACTGAACGTAATTATTAATGACGGAGAAGAAATTCAAAAAACTATTTTTCTTGTCGGAAATCAAATTAGAAATATTATTAAAAACAGTAATGGAAAATCAATATTAAAAAGCACATTGTTTGATATTAATTTTGATAGTAATAAGAATATAATAATTTCAGGAAAAGGCAGCGGACATGGCGTTGGACTTTGCCAATGGGGTGCGATTGGACAATCAAGAAAAAACATCAACTATAAAAAAATATTAAATCATTACTTCCCAGGAACAGAAATAAAAAATATTTATGATTAACAATTCAACTCCAATTTATCTTGCATCTAAATCTCCACGAAGAAGAAAATTGTTAAAACAATTAAACTTAAAGTTTAGATCATTTAGTGTTGATATGGATGAAAAAATCAACAAAAACGAAAAACCTTTCATAGCTGTAACAAGATTATCTAAAGAAAAACTAAATCTTGCAAAAACAAAAGTTAGGGCTGGAATTATTATAACGGCAGATACAATTGTTGTTCTAAATAAATCTATACTTGGAAAACCGATTAACAAAAAAGATGCATTTAGAACTCTAAAATTACTCAGTGGAAAGACGCACATTGTTTATACCGGTTATTCAATCTATAATTTTAAAAATGACAAAACAATTACTGAGTATGAAAAAACCGAAGTAACTTTTCGTTATCTAACAAATGATGAGATAGAAGATTACATTTCTGGTGGAAGCCCAATGGATAAAGCTGGGGCGTATGGGATTCAAGATGATTTTGGTGCTGTGTTTATTAAAAAAATAAACGGATGCTATTATAACGTTGTGGGATTACCACTTGCTAAATTCTATCACGCTCTTTTAAGGATAATATAGTTGATAGAAAAAATTAGGGATAGAATTTTCATCTCAATTGCAACCGCTGCAATAATCTATCTTGCTTTTATGCTTTATGCTGATTTTGAAAAAGTTATAAGCTCATTCAAAAACTTTAATTGGTATTTAATGCCAATTTTACTTGCTCTTTCATTTGGCAACTACATCTCAAGATATTTTAAATGGGAATATTATTTAAAAATAATTGAAGTAAAACTACATAAGTTAGATTCACTTTCAATATTTATGTCCGGGTTAATTATGAGTGTTACTCCCGGAAAAATGGGTGAGTTGTTAAAATCATATCTTGTAAAACAAATAAACGGAACCTCGATAAGCAAAACTGCACCAATTGTATTTGCAGAACGCGCAACAGATTTCTTGTCACTTACAATTTTAGCTTTGGTTGGAGCCTACTATTATGATTATGGTAAAACTATAATAATCTTCATCGGAATATTTTTAGTAGTTGGAATAATAATTATATCGAACAAAATTATTTTTGATAAGTTTTTATTCCTGCTATCAAAATTAAAATTTGTAGAAAAACAAATTCCAAAAATCACAACAGCTTACAAATCATCCTCAAAATTATTATCACTTAAACCTTTAATTTTTATGACCTCCTTGAGCATCATTTCATGGGGATTTGAGTGTTATGGTTACTACCTTATCCTAAATAATTTCGAAGTAAAAATCGATATACTATGGGCGTTTTTCAGTTATAGTTTTGCAACAATAGTTGGAGCGCTTTCAATGCTTCCCGGAGGTTTAGGAGTAACTGAAGGTTCACTAACATTAATGATGGTTCAAAAAGGTTTATCGGAAAATGATGCCTTTGCTTCAACTTTTATTGTGCGTGTAGTCACTCTTTGGTTTGCCGTTTTTGTTGGAGCGATTAGTGTTCTTTTTTATCAAAAAAGGTATGGAAAATTATTAATTGAATCAAATAATTCAGTTTCAGAATTCCAGTAATTTTTTACAACTAAATGCCGATTTTTGATTTACTGATTGAATTTCGAAAGAATTGTTGAAATTTAAGAATCTCTAACACCTCAAATAAAAATTGTTGTATTATTTTCTTTTGTGATCATTTACAAAAAGTAGCGTTAAATCCTTTCTTTCGATACTCAAATTTCCTCTTTTCCTTGATTTTAGAGCACCCTATTGATATATTTTGGCGAGTAATAAATAAATAAAAGGAGATTGACATGTCACAGGATAATAATATTGCTAAAGGATTCTTAATTGGATTTTTAGCTGGTGGTGCGATAGGCGCTGTTGTTGCTTTGTTAACTGCTCCTAAAAGTGGTAGAGAATTACGTGCTGATATAAAATCTAAATCTGAAGAATATCTTGACGAAGCTGAAAAATATCTTTCTGATGCAAAAGATAAAGCACGTGAGTTGATTAACGAAGGAAAGAAGAAGTCAGAAAGAATTATTCATGATGCCAGATCAAAATCTGAAGATATTTTGAAAGATGCTGAAAAAGTTTTTAAAGATGCAAAAGTAAAAACATCAGATGTTTTTGCAACAAGTAAAGAAAAATTTGAATCTGAAGCTGACAGAATAAAATCTTCCGTTAAAGCTGGAGTTGATGCATATAAAGAAGCTAAAAATTCATAAATAAAAAAATATGAATTTAACTGAAGTATTTACAATAGTATTGCTACTGTCTGCATCGGCACTTTGTATTGCACTGATATTTTATCTGAATAAAATAGTAAAATCAGTGCAATCAATTAATAGCAATATTCATGATTTATCTGCAAATATCAAACCGCTTATCCAAACCTCGATGGAACTTTCTGATAATCTCAATAAAATGACTTCAAATGCAACTGAACAGTTGAACATTTCTAAATCAATTATTAGTGATATTAGAGAGCGAGCTGATAAGTTATTGAGCATAGAATATAAAATCCGCAGTGGTGTTGAAGAAGCTGTATTACCGTTTGTTAAAAATTTGAACGCTGTTGGAAAAGGAGTTGAATCATTTTGGAGAAACTTCAAAAATAAGTAATCGTTTTAATTCTCACCTTTAAAATATTTAGGAGGAATTCCCTTGAAAGAGTACGCACCTGAATCTATACGGAATATTGCTTTAATCGGTCACGGCGGAGGCGGCAAAACTTCAATTTCAGAACTTATGTTATTTACTGCCGGCGAAACAAATAGAATTGGTAATGTTTTGGAAGGCACAACGGTTTCTGATTACACATCAAATGAAATAGAAAAACAAATTTCAATTTCAACTTCACTAATGCATATCGAATGGAACAACAAAAAAATAAATGTTTTAGATACACCGGGCTATTCAGATTTTATAGGCGATGTTAAATCTGCAATGAAAGTTTGTGATACAGCAGTAATGGTATTAAAATCTGCTGAAGGTGTAGAAGTCGGTTCCGAAGTAAGCGGAAAATTTGTTGATGAATTTGGATTACCTTCTGCTATCATTGTTAACAAAGTTGACAATGAGCACTCTACTTTTGATGAAACAATAGAAAAGGCAAAACAAAGATTAACTAGTGGCGCAATCGCGGTTACCTTTCCTTCATCTGAAGGTTTAGGTTTTGATACCGTAATTGATGTTCTTAAAATGAAAGCATTTACTTACGGTGATACCGGATCAAAAAAAATTACTGAAGCTGAAATTCCAGAAAACTTAAAAGCTAAAGCAGAAGAGCTTCGTACTGAGTTAATTGAAAAGATTGCTGAAACAAACGAAGAATTGATGAATAAATATTTTGAAGCTGGTTCTTTGAGTGATGCAGATATTGAAGCCGGTTTGAAAGCAGCGATTTTAGGAAGAAGTTTAACTCCTGTTTTTGCCGTTTCTGCAACCAAAGCTGTTGGATTAAATAATTTCTTAGATTTTATGGCTGCCTATTTTCCTGCTCCTGTTGATAGGGGCGGTGAAGAAGTTACACTTGCAGGAAAATCTGAAAAAGTATTAGTTAAACCTGATGCAAATGGTGAACCTGTTATTTTTGTTTTTAAAACAATTGCTGAGCAGCATGTTGGTGAACTTTCCTTATTTAAGGTTTACTCAGGAACTGTAAAAGCAGGATTAGATCTTTTAAATGAAACAAATAGTAAAACCGAAAGGTTAAGTCAGCTATCAGTTTTAAATGGAAGAAACAGAAAAGATGTTTCTCAGGTTTCTGCAGGTGATTTAGGTGCTGTTGTTAAATTAAAAGATACTCATACAAACAATACTCTTGCTTCTAAAAATCTTTCAGTTATTGTTAGCCCAATTGAATTTCCTGAATCTGTTATTCGCAGTGCAATTCTGCCAAAAGCTAAAGGCGATGAAGATAAGATTGCATCTGGTCTTCACACTCTTCACGAAGAGGATCCATCTTTCTATGTAAAATTTGATCCTGAAATTTCTCAGACTATTATTTCGGGTCAAGGTGAATTACAACTTTCACTTGCTGCTAAAAGACTAAAGGAAAGATACAAGGTTGATGTTGATCTTATTGAACCCAAAATTCCATATCGCGAAACTATAAAAGGCAGAGCTGATGATGTTGAGTACAAACATAAAAAGCAATCCGGTGGAAGAGGACAGTATGGACATGTTCACTTTAAAATGGAACCGTTACCAAGAGGTACAGGCTTTGAGTTTGTAAATGCTATCGTTGGCGGTGTTGTTCCTGGTAGATTTATTCCCGCAGTAGAAAAGGGTATTATAGAGACAATGGGAAAAGGCGTTCTTTCAGGTAATCAAGTAATTGATGTTAGAGTTACACTCCATTTTGGTTCATATCACGATGTTGATTCTGATGAAATGTCCTTTAAACTTGCTGCAAATCAGTGTTTTAAAAAAGGATTTTTGGAATGTAAACCTTGCTTGCTTGAGCCAATCTATGAAGTGGAAGTTATCGTACCCGATGAATATATGGGTGATGTAATGGGTGATATTTCTAGCAAGCGCGGTAAAATATTAGGAATGGATTCTGATGGGCATTTTCAGATTATTAAGGCACATGTACCCCTTTCAGAACTGTACAAGTATTCATCTCAACTTAGAAGTATAACTCAGGGTCGAGGCGTTCATAAACGCAAATTCTCACATTATGAAGAAGTTCCAAAAGAAGTTGAACATAAAGTGATTGATGAATATAATAAATCTCGTGAAGAGGATAAGTAATATTAAGGCGGAACTTGTTTCCGCCTTTTTAATTTAAGGTTAAGAATGGAAAAACTCTGGTCTCCTTGGCGATCAAAATATATTGAATCCTTTAAATCTGAAGAGGATAAATCAAAGTGCATTTTTTGTTCGATGTTGGATCTCAATCCAGATGATACTAGTAACCTTTTGGTTGATAGAGGGGAGAATACTTTTACAGTGTTAAATCTTTATCCTTATAATAACGGTCATTTAATGGTCGTACCCAAAAGACATACAAACGATTTTTCCGGATTAAAAGAAGTTGAGATAAAAGAAGCATTTCAAAAATTACAACTTGCAGAAAAAGCTTTGCTTAAAGTTTTAAATCCTCAAGGTTTTAATATTGGTGCAAATATTGGACGTGTTGCAGGTGCTGGCATTGAGGATCATATTCACTTTCATATCGTACCCCGATGGAATGGTGATTCTAACTTTATGCCTATAATTGGTGATGTAAAAGTTATTTCTCAAGATCTTGCAGAAACAAAATCTAAATTACTAGAAGCATATTCCACACTTAATAAATAGTCTTTTTTATTTCTTTAACCTGAGTTACCAATTGACAAAATATTTTATTTCCGTTTTGATAGTTTTTCTTTTTATTTCTTGTAATAATCAGAAAATTGAAAGACTTCCAGATCCATTAGTTCTTGAGGATGGATTACTTTACAGCGATTCACTTTCAGCAAAGCCATTCACTGGTAGACACAAGTCTCGTATGCTTGATATGAAAATTGAATATGAAGTTGTGGATGGAATAAAAGAAGGTGATTTCATAACCTATTTTCCTAATGATAAAGTTCAGATATCAGGAAAAATGAAGAACAATAAAAATGTTGGAGAATGGAAATATTATTTTCCAACAGGGTCAATAGAAACTACAGGAAGTTTTGATAACGATATACCAACAGGCAAATGGACATGGTACAATCAAAGTGGAAAAATTATTGAAGAAGGAAATCTGTTAAATGGACTTAGAGTAGGTGAATGGAAGAATTATGATTCAACTGGCAAACTTGATATCATTAGAGTTTATAAGGCAGATAAAATAATAGATTCAACAAGGATTAACTAAAGAATTGCGCTCTCTTAGAATTTGAACTTGGTGTTGGAAATATGATTCTTGGAAAGGAATTATCTATCCTGAGTTATAAAATATCAATTATCTTGCCGAATATTCAAATCATTTTAATACTGTTGAAATTAATCAATAGTTTTTGTCCCTCTTTGTTCCATCTAAAGTGATCTTACCTCAAAAAAATTGTTACAGATTCTAAAAATTCTGTTCTTAAAGATTTTTTATTTACCGTAAAAGTATCGAATTCAATTACACTTACTCATTTTAAAAAAATAAAACTGAAAGATTAATAAAAAATCCACATTTCCTATCCATTGATTTATTTAATCAATTTCTTGAGTCGATAAAACCTTTACAAAATCAGGTTGGTTGTTTGATATTTCAATTTGAATATCTGAACAAAAATAAAATGGCATCAAAGAGCCTATTCGAATATTCCAATTGGTATTGAAATCAGCAATCCAAAATATCTGAATAAAAACTACTTTAGATTTTTAAAAGAATTAAAAATAATTCCTGTTATTCTTGGGGGAGATTATTGCTTTTTGTGGTTGAAACCAGTACTAGATTTATTGATCATTTTAATGGGAGTATTGTTTCTCTATTGCATGGGCCAGGTAGTACTGGAATCGAAAAACTGAGTAATTAAAATAGGTGCCAAATTAATATTGATTGAGCTGCGGAACTTGAAAATCTTTCTGAATTATTTAAAGACTGGCTGAGACCTAAAATTGATCTTTATATTAAGTTAATAATCATTTTTTGGGCTTTGCACTTTTAACAAATAGAAGGTAAAAGAATTTTATAGGTGAGAAGTTTTAATTTCTTGATTTAAGTAAGATTAAATACTATTTTTGAGCGCTTAAAATTTGGGCTCATAGCTCAGTTGGTTAGAGCATCTGACTCATAATCAGAGGGTCGGTGGTTCAAGTCCATCTGGGCCCACATTAAACCTCGAAATCATTCGGTTTTGAGGTTTTTTTATTTCCAAATGTTCGAATTCATTTTTGTGCTTCGGCAGTTCTCATTTTAAAAAGCCAATACTTAAACAGTTAATCAGATCGAATATCAAAGATTGCCACTTTTTCTATTTTATACTTCTGACAGACTATTTAGTTACTTTTAATGTGATCATAAATATTTTTTATAGAATTAATTATTTAAAATCGGCTTCAGACAACCTTTTAATATCTAAATAAAATTTGAGCCGATATTTATAATTGCTGATATCAGAAATCCACATAAGTCGTATGGATTTCTAAGAACACCTGATTTTGCCTCCATTCTGCATAAATTTTTAATTTGCAATCAACCTAGAATTTTTGATTGGCTAAGAAAAAAACTGAAATTAAATCATATGTTTTATTGATTACTCAAGTTTATAATTTTAGAAATTTGAGATTACTTAATTCTATTTTCAATTATTTCTAATTTCCTTCAATTCAAATAATATAGTTCCGTAACCCAAAACATCACGAGCAAAACCTAACATTCCGCCGCCTTCAATTATCACTTGCATTTTTACCATGCCTAGACCCTTTGCATACCACTCAGTCAAAAGATTTTTTGATCCCTCTGAAGTTTCCAAAGTTGATTCTACTTTTAAAGTTTCAAATTTTCCGGCTGGAGTTGTAATAGTTTCAATCTTAGCTGCTTTCCCTTTTAGTTTTACTGTATGAGTTTCACCATTTATAAATTCCTTTCCGTCCCAGCTCCACTCCTGACCAATTGTTATTGGAAACGGAATTCTTAAAAGAGGTTTATCGTAAACGTAATTACCTTCTTTCGTGATAAATAAAAGTAATTTAATTTTTTGATAAGTTTCATTAACAAATAGACCTTTATCATCAACAAAAAGTTTTTGCTTATATTTGAATTTATCCGAATCGTAACCAAATATATAATTATCTTTTTCTTTTGTTACCTTCAATTCAAGATCACCAAAAGTTGATTCATATATTAACTTATTTTTAAAATTAGTTGGAAAATACTCTTTCCCGAAAGTTTTATCGATACTTATATCAACAATATTTAAGTTGCTACTAGTTTGAGCATGAATAGTATGGTAATTAATTATCATTGTTAATGCGGTTATTATCGAAAAAAGTAAATTTTTCATACATCCCTTTTTTATTTGCAAATAACAATAACAACTAAATACAATTTATTCAATGCAGTAAAGAAGCAATCCATTTAAGTTATTTATATTTGAGTTATTCATCACAAATTATATAGAAAGTTTAATGGATTACATAAATAGATTAAAAGATATAGTTACATCGGATTGCCCAATAGTTGGAAGAGAAAAATATTTAAACTCCGCCGTGCTGATACCCATGGTAGTGGTTGAAGGATGTGAATTTGTTTTATTCCAAAAGCGATCACAAACTGTTAGACAGCCTGGCGAAGTTAGTTTTCCGGGGGGACATTTTGAATCTAAAAAAGATAAAGATTTTCTTTCTGCCGCGGTTAGAGAAACTTGCGAAGAACTTGGAATTGATGAACAACAAATTACTGTTCTTGGAAAACTCGGAACTCTAATTGCACCAATGGCTGTAATTGTTGAGGCTTACATTGGAATTTTAAACTTAAAATCTTTAGATGAATTAGAGATTGATAAAAAAGAAGTTGAGCGAATATTTTTAATCCCATTAAAATATTTTATGGAGAACGATCCTGATGAATATCATACTAATATAGAAATTCATCCTTTTACAATAGATGAAACCGGACAAAGGATTGACCATTTTCCTGTTAAAAAATTAGGTTTGCCGGAACAGTATTCCATTCCTTGGAAGCGGGGGAAACACAGAGTTTTAGTTTATAAAACAAACCAAGAAATTATTTGGGGAATTACAGCCGAACTTATTTTTGAATTATCACAAAAACTGAAAGAAGAAATTGATAAATAATTATAAACACATTATCTGGGATTGGAACGGAACTTTATTAAACGATGTAGATTTTTGTAGAAAAATTATTAATAGAATTCTTGTTGATAATAATTTACCTCAGCTATCATTTAAAAAGTATCAAGGGATTTTTACTTTTCCTGTTCAGGATTATTACACAGCTGCCGGTTTAGATTTTTCAAAAACTTCTTTTGAAGTTCTTGGTAAAGATTTTATCGATGAATATGAATCTAAAAAACTCACTTGTAACTTACACGAAAATGCTATTGAAGTATTATCAGTAATTCACAAAAAAGGGATAAAGCAATCTGTGCTTTCTGCTTATTTGCACAATAATTTGGTAAGCATTTTAGACCATTATAATCTTACACAGTATTTTGATAACATAGTTGGTCTTGATAACATTTACGCGGGCAGTAAAACACATCTTGGATTAAAACTTATTGAAGAACTAGATGTAAACAAAAATGAAGTTTTGTTTATAGGCGATACTTTACATGATGCAGAAGTTGCTGAGGCAATGGGAGTGAAATGTATCTTAATTGCAAATGGACATCAAGTAAAAGAAAAGTTGATGGTGAATTCAAATTTGGTTTTGGAACAATTAGGTGAACTTAAGTCTTATTTGTCAATTTAATAGTAGTTGTCATATCGAGTTTTGTTCAACAAAATTCATAATATCAATTCTTCGTATAGAATTTTACAAAAATCTAGTAATAATTAAATAATGAATAGTTACCATTGATTGGTTTTTTTGCACCCACTCTTTATATTTGGCAATCATTTTTTGAAGAAAATATCAGATTTAATGCAGAAAATTACAATAAGTGATCTTGGTAAATTCGTAGGGCAAGAAGTTACTCTCCGAGGATGGCTTTTCAACAAACGTTCAAGCGGCAAAATAAAATTTATCATCCTTCGTGATGGTTCTGGTTATCTGCAATGCGTTTACTTTAAAGGTAATTTGACCGAAGAAGTTTTTGATAAAGCTGATAAGATTGGTCAGGAATCTTCAATTGAAGTTACTGGAAAAGTTAAAGAAGAACCACGTGCACCGGGTGGATACGAGCTTGATGCGACTGATTTAAAAGTTATTTCTGAGGCTCATGATTACCCAATCACTCCAAAAGAACATGGAATTGAATTTTTACTTGATAATAGACATTTGTGGTTGCGATCAAGCCGGCAAGTTGCAATAATGAAAATTCGCCATCGTGTTGTGAAAGCTATAAGAGATTTTTTTGATGAACGCGGTTTTACATTAATGGATCCGCCAATTCTTACTCCCAATGCAGTTGAAGGAACATCTACACTTTTTGAAACTCCTTATTTTGACTTAGGCAATGCTTATTTGACCCAGTCAGGTCAACTTTACGCAGAAGCCGGAGCAATGGCGCTTGGGAAAGTTTATACATTCGGTCCAACTTTTCGGGCAGAAAAATCTAAAACAAGAAGACACTTAACAGAATTTTGGATGGTTGAACCTGAAGTTGCGTTTAATGATTTAAACGATGATATGGATTTGGCAGAAGAATTTTTAGAGTACATTGTTCAAACCGTATTGACTGATATGACAGAAGAATTAAAAGTTCTTGAACGAGATACAACAAAGCTTCAAAACGTCAAAAGACCTTTTCCACGAGTACACTATGATGAAGCAGTTGAAATTTTAAGAAAGAACGGAATTGATTTTCAATGGGGAAATGATCTAGGCGGAACGGATGAAACAATTGTATCTGAACAGTATGATAGACCTATTATGGTTCATCATTATCCAGCCGAAGTAAAAGCATTTTATATGAAACGTGACCCTAAAAATCCAAAGTATGCTCTTGCTGTGGATGTTCTTGCACCAGAAGGTTATGGTGAAATTATCGGCGGCAGCCAGAGAGAAGATAATCTTGATTTTCTTTTAGAAAGAATAAAAGAACACAATCTTCCACAAAGTGCATTTGAATGGTATTTGGATTTAAGAAGATATGGTTCTGTTCCACATGCAGGTTTTGGATTAGGATTAGAAAGAACTGTTAGCTGGATTTGTGGATTAGACCATTTGCGTGAAGCAATTCCTTTTCCTAGAATGATTTATCGTAATACTCCATAGCAATTAATAATGTACTATTTTATAGTGTACAATTAATCAGAAAAATTTTTAAATGAGTTTAGACATAATTTTATTTTTTGTTTTTGGTATCGTTGCTGCAGTTACTGCTGTGATAATGATAACAAGAAGTAATCCAGTTATTGCGGCATTATTTCTTGTGCTAAACTTTGCATCTCTTGCAGGATTGTATCTTACATTAAACGCTCAATTTATTGCTGTAACACAAGTTATCGTATACGCTGGTGCAATAATGGTTTTATTCCTTTTTGTTTTGATGTTGTTACGACCTGAAAATGAACAGAAGTTTTTACAAGCAAATTCAAAAACTAAAATCTTTGCGATGTTTATTGCGGGTGTTGTATTTGTGCAACTTGCTTATATGATTTTCTTTGCTCGTCCATCACAATATATTTCAAAAAATTTAGCAAAAAGTATAGAAGCCGGAACAATTGAAGCTATTGGCAGAGAGTTATTTACGAATTATGTAGTTCCATTTGAAGCAGCAGGGTTTTTATTATTAGCGGCAACAATTGGTGCTTTAGTTTTAGCTAAAAAGAAGTTTGAGTAAAAAAGTCATCAAATTATGAATATCACAATTGAATATTATTTAATCCTAAGTGCATTTATGTTTATAGTCGGGGTTGCCGGCGTGCTTACAAGAAGAAATGCAATCATTGTTTTTATGAGTATCGAATTAATGTTAAACTCTGCAAACCTAACGTTAGTGACATTTTCATCTTATCTCGGTAATTCAATTGGACAGCTATTTGTTTTCTTTGTAATGACAGTTGCGGCTGCAGAAGCTGCTGTAGGGCTTGCAATTATTTTAGCAATCTTCCGTAACAAGCTTACTCTTAATATCGATGAAATAAATATTCTTAAATGGTAAAAATCTGAGCATAATTATAATAGTATGAGAGAATTAATTTATTTAACTGTTATTCTTCCATTCGTTGGATTTTTAATCAATGGAATTTTTGGCAGCAAAATTAAAAATGAAAAAGTCATTGGAATTATCGGCAGTGGTGTAATTGGATTATCATTTCTAATCGCTCTCGGTGCTTTTTTTGAAACAATTGGTTTACCTGTTGATCAGCGGCAAAAAATTGTAACTTTATTTAGCTGGTTACACGTTGGAAATTTAAATGTAAGTTTTGCTTATCAAGTTGATCAGCTTTCTCTTGTAATGGCTTTAATTGTAACAGGAGTGGGATTTATTATCCATGTTTATTCAATCGGTTATATGCATGGTGATAAAAGTTTTTGGAGATTTTTTACCTACCTAAATCTTTTCATCTTTGCAATGATGAATCTTATACTTGCAGATAATTTTGTTCTTTTATTTTTAGGATGGGAAGGCGTTGGCCTTTGTTCTTATTTGTTAATTGGATTTTGGTATGATAGAAAATTTGAAAAATCAACAACTTCCGATGCTGGTAAAAAAGCTTTTATAGTAAATAGAATAGGTGATTTTGGATTTCTACTTGGAATGTTTTTAATCTATATGACTTTTGGAAGCTTGAATTTTAACGAAGTTTTTTCACGCGCAGTTTCATTCAATGTTTCAGAAGCTACATTTGGATTTATAGCACTTTTCTTATTTATCGGAGCAACTGGAAAATCAGCACAAATTCCTTTATTCGTTTGGTTGCCGGATGCGATGGCTGGCCCAACTCCTGTTTCAGCACTTATCCATGCTGCTACAATGGTTACGGCTGGAGTTTATATGGTTGCTAGAACTTCAATCATATTTGCAAGTGCGCCTGATATATTAATGGTTGTTGCGATCATAGGAGCGTTAACAGCATTCTTTGCAGCCACAATCGGTATCGTACAAAATGATATAAAAAAAGTTTTAGCTTACTCAACTGTTTCTCAGCTTGGGTACATGTTTTTGGCAATGGGAATGGGAGCATTTTCTGCTGGAATTTTTCACGTAATGACTCACGCATTTTTCAAAGCTCTTTTATTCCTTGGCGCAGGTTCTGTAATTCACGCAATGCACGAAGAACAAGATATTCAAAAGTACGGCGGACTAAAGAAATATATGCCTCGTACATATTTTACATTTTTAATTGCTGCTCTTGCTATTTCTGGAATTCCACCTCTCTCAGGATTTTTTAGCAAAGATGAAATTCTTTGGTACTCTTATGCCAATGGTAATTTATTCTTTTGGATTTTAGGTGCCGGCACAGCGATGATGACAGCATTTTATATGTTTCGTCTTTACATTCTAACATTTGAAGGTAAAGAGAGATTTGGGCATGATAAACATCCTCACGAATCTCCAGCATTAATGACAATTCCATTAATGGTTTTAGCTGTTCTTGCCGCTGTTGGTGGATTCATCGGAATACCAGAAATATTTTCAGGCGAACATGGAAATCAATTCCACAATTTCTTAGCACCAATATTTAAAGATGCAGATAGAAAACTTGCAACATTTAATATGCACTCGCACTTTGAAGAAATTTTATTAATGGTTCTTTCAGTTGTGTTTGCAATTAGTGCGATAGCATTTGCAAGATATGTTTACTTAAAGAAACCAAGCATCGCATCAAATGCATCACAAAAGTTTAAAGGATTATACAATCTTCTTTGGAATAAATACTTTGTTGATGAAACTTATGACACTGTTTTTGTAAATCCAATATTAAAAACTTCTCGTTCATTTTTATGGAAAATAGCAGACAATAAAATTATTGATGGCGTAGTAAATGGTGCAGCAAAACTTATTGATATAATTTCTATCAACATAAGAAAATTACAAACAGGCGTGGCTCAATTTTATGCATTAGTTATGATGCTTGGAATTGTTGCGGCTTTCTTCTGGATAATTTTAAGTTTATAAAATGGAACAAAATTCACTGTTAACATATTTAATTTTAATTCCGCTTATCGGTTCATTTTTGATTTTATTTATCAAGAAAGAACAGGCAAACCATGTAAGATATGCCGCACTTGGAATTTCAACAATTGCTTTTTTGCTTTCGCTTGTAATTTATTTTCAGTTTGATTCATCGAATTCAGATTTTCAATTCATTCATAAAATCCAATGGATTGATGGATTAAACATTTATTACCACGTTGGCATAGATGGAATGTCTATGCTCTTAGTTTTACTAACAACTTTTCTAACTCCGTTAACGTTAATTTCAAGCTGGTCAAGCATAGAAAGTAAAGTAAAAGAGTTTACATTTTTCTTTTTGATGCTTGAAGTTGGAATGCTTGGCGTTTTTATTTCTTTGGATTTATTTCTCTTTTATATTTTCTGGGAAGCAATGCTGATCCCAATGTATTTTATAATTGGAATCTGGGGTGGAAAAGAAAGAGTTTACGCGGCCATCAAATTTTTTATTTACACAATGTTCGGCAGCTTGCTAATGCTTGTTGCAATTGTTTGGTTGGCTGTTTATGCAATCGGACCGCTCGGATATTTTACAACAAACTTGGTTGAACTTTACAAAGTTGCGCCTCAAATTCCGATGAACATTCAAATCTGGATGTTCTTAGCATTTGGATTTAGCTTTGCAATTAAAGTTCCTCTTTTTCCTTTACACACTTGGCTGCCTGATGCACACGTTCAAGCACCAACCGCCGGTTCTGTAATACTTGCGGGAGTTTTGCTTAAAATGGGAACTTACGGATTATTGAGATTTAATCTTCCACTTTTCCCTGAAGCATCAATTGCTGCTGCTCCATATATATCAATCTTAGCAGTTATCGGAATCATATACGGTGCGCTCGTTGCAATGGTTCAGACCGATGTTAAAAAGCTTGTTGCTTACTCATCCGTTTCTCACTTAGGTTTTGTTGTGCTTGGTATCTTTGCAATGACTCAGGAATCAATTCAGGGTGCTGTAATACAAATGATAAATCATGGTTTATCAACAGGAGCTTTATTCCTTTTAGTTGGAATTATTTATGAGCGAACTCACACACGTGAGATTGCAGACTACGGTGGTCTCGCAAAAATAGTTCCTGTGTTTTCCTTTGCATTAATGTTCGCTTCGCTTTCATCTGTTGGATTGCCGGGATTAAACGGTTTTGTGGGAGAGTTTTTAATACTGCTCGGCGCATTTCAGTCACCAATATTAAATAGCTGGTGGTATACAGTGTTTGCAGCAAGTGGAGTAATCTTTGCCGCAGTTTATTTGTTGTGGATGTATCAGCGGGTTGTTTTTGGTGAAGTTAAAAATCCAAAACTAAATGGATTAAAAGATATGAATGGACGAGAAATATTTGTTCTCGTTCCTATTTTTATTTTTATCGTTTGGATAGGAATTTATCCTTCAACATTCTTAAAAGTTTCAGATAGAACATCAGCAAAAATTGTAAAACAAATTTATAATCCAGTTAAAATTAGCCCTGTTGAACTTGGCTTAAATAAATTATCAAAGTAAAAGAAGTTTAAAAGATAAAATTATAATGTTTAATAACTTTCAAGAATTTTGGAATATACTTCCGTTAGTAATTATAGGTGCAGGAATTGTAATATCACTTTTGATCGAAATGTATTCTAATAAAAGTGAAACAATTCTACCCTGGTTTTCAGTTCTGCTATTTTTAGCTGCTGGATTACACGCATTATATTATGTTGGCGATGTTTCAATCGTATTACAAAATATGCTTGCAACCGGCGGAATTGCGAATGTGTTTTATGCAATCTTTACTCTTGGTGCTGCTGTTGTTTGTCTGCTTTCTATAGATTACATAAAAAAATACGGCACATATTTCGGAGAGTATTACATAATTTTACAATCATCAGTACTTGGAATGATGTTGATGGCTGGTGCGAAAGATTTATTTGTAATCTTTCTTGGATTAGAATTAATGTCAGTTTCATTTTACATTCTTGCAGGAATGAATCGTAAAAAACTTAATGCTAATGAGGCTTCACTTAAATACTTTTTACTCGGTGCATTTGCAACAGGATTTATCGTATACGGAATAGCTTTAATCTATGGTAGTGCACACACAACTTCGATAGATTACATTACTTCAAATTTTGCAGAGCTAACTAAAAATTTATTATTTATTGCTGGTGTACTTTTATTCTTAATTGGATTCTCATTTAAGATTGCTGCGTTCCCATTTCATATGTGGGTTCCAGACGTTTACGAAGGTTCTCCAACAACCGTTGCGGCACTATTTTCAACAGGTGGAAAGGCAGCGGCATTTAGTGCAATCTTAGCGACACTTTTAGCGTTATTTAATGGACCAGATGGAAATTTATTCACACCATATCTTGCTGTCATCTCTGTACTTTCAATGTTCTACGGTAGTATAGTAGCTATTGCACAAGATAACATTAAGCGAATGCTGGCGTATTCATCAATCTCACACGCTGGCTATCTTGCGATTGGATTAGCTGCAGGCAATCACGATGCCGTAGCCGGAATAGTATTCTATCTTGCTGCGTACACATTTATGAATCTTGGCGCATTCGGAATCATTTCTCTTATCGAAGGAAAAGATGAAACAAATCTTAACATAAATTCTTATGCTGGATTAGGAAACCGAAAACCATTATTGGCGGCACTCCTTGCAGTTTTAATGTTTGCTCTTGCTGGCATTCCACCATTTGCAGGATTTTTTGGAAAATATTATATATTCATCGCAGCGATAAAAGCACATTTAACTTGGCTTGCAATACTTGGTGTTCTTTCGAGTGCAATAAGTGTTTACTTCTATTTAAGGATTGTTGTTTTGATGTATTTCAAATCTTCAGAGGATGAAATTGTAATTGAAGACAGTAGAAATTCAATGATTGCAATAATATTTTCTGTGATTGTAATAATCTTGCTTGGTGTGTTTCCGGGTACATTTTTAAGTTTAGTAACTAAGTTTATTTAATAATTGTCATCACAAACGAAGCAAGTGATCCCATTATTTAGCTAAAAAAGATTGTTTTGTTGTAACCTCCTCGCAACGACGTTGTAGAAATTTTAATTGCTATTATAAAGATATGATTCCACTTTACAACACATCTCAAATTCGTAATCTTGATTCTTTCGCAATAAAAAGATTAAAAGTTTCTGGAACCGTTTTAATGGAAAACGCGGCGATAGGAATTTATGAATCCATATTAGAACGAGTAAATAATATTAAATGTGTTGGTATTATTTGTGGAAAAGGAAACAATGGTGGTGATGGATATGCAGTTGCAAGACACTTTTCAAACGCTGGATTTAATGTGAAAGTTATATCCCTGGGTTCAGAAAAAGTCATGAGCGCGGATTGTAATGTCAATTACAGTATCTTAACAAATCTTTCCAATCATAGAAAAAATATAAAATTAAAAACCTATCAAACAATTAAAGATATAAACTGGTTTAAAGATTGTAATGTAATTGTTGATGCAATTCTTGGTAGTGGATTCACAGGAGAATTAAAAGAGCTATATCTATCAATTGTTAAATCATTAAATAAACTTACCGCATATAAATGTGCAATTGATGTTCCAACTGGACTAAATGCTGATACAGGTTTTGGTGATTTAATATTCAATTCAGATTTAACCGTTACACTTGGTGAATTTAAAAAAGGATTATTTATAACTAATGGTTATGAATATTGCGGCCAAGTTGTTTTAAAAGAGATCGGGATTGGCACAGATTATTTTGATTCGATAACTCCTGATAACTATTTGGTTGAGCCAGAAGATGTATTTACAAATCTTCCAAAACGAGGAAAAAGTGTTCATAAATATTCTGCTGGAAAAGTTTTAACAATTGCAGGTTCTTATAAATATCCGGGAGCAGCAGTTTTAACTTCTAAATCTGCACTCATTGCAGGGGCAGGTGCATCAATGCTTGCTATTCCTGATAAAGTAAAAAAACTAATCCAGAAAAATTTACTTGAAGTTGTTGTAGAACCTTATGGTAATGATAAAACAAAATACTTTGATAATACTGGATTAAAATCTTTACAAGAAAAAATTAAATGGGCGGATGTTGTGGCAATTGGCCCTGGTTTGGGAAGGGAAGAAGAAACAATAAATGCAATTCAGAATATTTTACTTAAACAAGGTTTTAAATTAGCAGTACTTGATGCCGATGCACTTTTTGCCCTTGATGAAACTTTTCTAAAAAAAGTTAATCTAAAAAATTGTATCCTGACTCCACATCTTGCAGAATTTTCTAATATGATTGGAATTGAAACAGAGCTCATCAAAAAAGATATTTTAAAATATGGTAGAGAGTTTGCTATAAAATTTAAGTGTGTATTAGTGTTAAAAGGAGCTCCGACCATTATTTTTAATCAAACAGGAGAAGCATTTGTTAACACAACTGGTAACAGTGGAATGGCAAAATTTGGTTCCGGTGATGTTCTTACTGGAATAATTGCAGGATTATTATCACAGAATAAGAATTTAGAAACTTCTGCAATTGCTGGAGTTTATCTTCACAGTCTATCAGCAGATTTACTCTTAAATGAAAAGTCAATCTCAAATTACCTTGCATCGGATATAATGAATAACTATTCTTTTGCAGTAAAATTTTTAGAGGATAGTATTGTATAGTTACCTTCAGTCCCACAAAAAATATCTCATCCATTTACCGTTAATAATTTACTGGATAATTTTATTTATTCTTACTTCGTTGCCATCGGGAATTGCAATTACAATTGCAGATATTAGCGATAAGGTTAATCATTTTGGTGGATATGGCTTATTAAGTGTACTTCTTTATTTGAATATGTATTTTCAAAATAGAATTGAATTGTTTAATAAGTGGCCGGCAACTTTTACAGTCATAATTGCATCTATTTATGGAATTCTTGATGAAATCCACCAGATGTTTGTCCCTGGAAGAAGCGCGGAATTCCTGGATTGGTTGGCAGATTTTGGCGGCTCTTTGACTGCAGTTTTGATAACCGGTTACTTGATCAAAAAATTGAAACAAATTGATTTTGAAAAAAACAAATCTAAAACGGGAACTTTTTAAGAATAATATTGTAAAACACTTGAAAAATAATTTGACAATCGAGTATCTCATTATTAAGTTAGCATCACTAATTGCAAGATAGGAGAAAAAAAGAATGGCAATTGTAAAAACTAAAAAAGCGGATCTGATGGCAAAATACAAAAAAGTATTTGAAATCAGTTTAATAGCTGCTTTAGCACTATTAATAGTAGCATTTAAATTTTTCCCAGACTTAAAAGGTAAAGCTGTGGTTTCAGAAGGACCGCAGGAATTATTCCAGGTTGAGCAAATCGATCAAACCAAACAAGAAAATCGACCACCTCCGCCTCCAAAACCTCCTATTCCAATCGAAGCACCGTCTTCGGATGTTTTAGAAGATATTGAAATAGGCGATACAGAAATTGATATTAATGAACAAGTTGAAGCTCCTCCACCTCCTCCAAAAGAGGATAAAAAAGTAGTTGAGGAAGAACCACAATATTTTGTTGCGGTTGAAGAAATGCCTGAACCAATTGGTGGAATTGCCGAAATTCAGAAAAAAATAGTTTATCCTGAAATTGCAAAACGAGCTGGTGTTGAAGGTAAAGTATATGTTCTTGCTTTTGTTAATGAATCAGGCACTGTTACTGATGCAAAGATTATTAAAGGAATTGGTGCTGGTTGCGATGAAGCAGCTTTAGATGCAGTTAAAAAAACCAAGTTTAAACCCGGAAAGCAGCGTGGTAAAGCTGTGAGGGTTCAGGTTTCAATACCTGTAGTGTTTAAACTTCAATAATTGTAAGGCGTCTTTAAGACGCCTTTTTTATTTCCCTTTTTTTATTTTTTCCATCGATTATTAATCACATGGCAATTTTATTACGAATTTTTAATTTGTATTTTTTGAATAGTTAATTATATAATTAACACAAATAAATAATTCATTGAAATTATGACTAAGAATAAAAAGAGTAAAATATCCAGCCCTATCGTTATAGTTATCGTTATTCTTTTAAATCTTACTTTTCTATTCTTTCTAAAATATCAAAATCAAAATCTACCAATTAGTGCTTTTAGTTTAGGTAGTTTTGGTAACATTTGTAATTTATTTTTCGCCCTTAGCTTGATAGTTGGAATATTGTTTTTGAGGTTTAAAAGCGATTTAGTTTTTGAAACTAAAAAATTCTTGCCAATCTTTTTTGTGAATCAATTGCTTCTCATTACAATCTATATCTTAAATATTATTTCCTTGCCATTTAAAAAGATATATTATCTTGGACAAACCGGGGATGAATTACTAGTTGGTGGAATTTTTGTTCTATATATTTTTACGTACTTTTTAATGATTTATACTGCTTGGTTGAGTGTTTTCAAAGTTAAAAATTTGATCCTTTTACGTGCGTTTTTAATCTCATCCATTTCAATGATTGCAATATTATTAGTTGTGTTTTTCTTTATCGTGGCAAAAAAAGCTCACTTTAATGATCTATTGATAAGCAAAGAAAATAATATTGGTGTTGTTCTTGGGGCCGCGGTTTGGTCGGGTAACAAACCAAGTCCATCTTTGGCAGGTAGAGTAGATAAAGCACTAAAGTTATATAGAGAGAAAAGAATATCACAAATTTATCTTACCGGCAGCAATGCGCCAGGTGAGTTAGCAGAAGCTGAGGTTGCATTGTGGTATATCAAAACTAAAGGTATCGATACCGCACAGATATTTCTTGAAAAAGAGACTACATCGACGAATGAACAAGTCCAATTTATAAAGCAAAAATTATTTTTTAAATCAAATAAAAATATAATAGTTATTTCAGATGGCTATCATTTAGTTAGAGTATTAGAAATAGCAAAATTTCATAAATTAAAAATTTTAGTTTCAGCGTCAGCACTTTCCCAGAGTTTTGAGAAAGCACTTTATAATAATATTAGAGAATCGTTAGCATTAACGGTGTTTTGGCTGTTTGCAATTTGATTATACAAAATGAGTTACAGGAGAAAATTATGTCATCAGTGTTTAAGAGAAGAATTGTTAGAGAAAAAGTTTTGCAAATCCTTTATGCATATGAACTGAACAATGAAAACTTAATGGCACTAACAAAAAGTATTTTAGGTGATATTGAAATAGAGCATGATAGAAATTATGGTGAAGATCTTGTAAATCGTGTATTAATTCACAAAAAAGAACTTGATTTAAAAATTGAGGAAAGAGTTAGCAATTGGGAAATGGGCAGAATAGCAATTATTGATAAGCTTTTATTGCGTATGGCGATTTGTGAGTTATTATATTTTCCTGATATCCCACCTAAGGTTTCAATTAATGAAGCAATTGAGATTGCAAAAGAGTTTAGCACAGCAGGCAGCGGAAAGTTTATTAATGGTATTCTTGATAAAGTTTTATCAGAAGAGAAAATTGCAGGTACTTTAGCTAAAACGGGTAGAGGCTTGGTTGATGAAACAGTTGCCAAAAATCATCCAAAAAAATCTTGATGCGCGATAGGAAAAAAATATTTATTTGGACGCTTTTTGATTTTGCGAACACTTCTTTCTCAATTGTAGTTGTTACATTTCTTTACGCTGTCTATTTTAAAAAAGTTGTGGCTCAAGGTGAGCCAATTGGCGATCTCTACTGGTCCTTTGGTACTAGCATTGCAATGATAATTACAGCTATAATTTCTCCTGTTCTTGGTGCAATTGCGGACTATTCCGCTGGTAAAAAAAGATTTTTGTTGTTCTTTACTCTTCTTTGTATTGCGGCAACATCCTCACTTTATTTTGTGGGTAGCGGGAATGTTTTTCTGGGGGTTTTCTTATTTGTTCTTGCAAATGTCGGATTTGAAGCAGGATTAGTCTTTTATGATTCATTCCTTCCTGAAATTACTGAACCTAAAAATTATGGAAGAGTGAGTGGGTATGGATTTGCAATGGGTTATTTAGGATCTCTGGCAACACTTGCAATAATTTATCCATTTATCCAGGCAGAGATGCTAAAGGAATCATTTCCTGTTGCTGCACTATTTTTTCTAATATTTTCTTTACCGCTATTTGTTTATTTAAAAGACAATCGAAAAAAAGTGTTAGAACACGAATCTTATTTTACAATTGGTGTTACTAGAGTTTGGAACACTTTATCAAATCTAAAAAATTATAAGAATCTTGCATTATTTTTACTAGCTTACTTCTTCTATATCGAAGGTGTAAATACAATAATATTTTTCTCAGGCAACTATGCAAGCACTACTCTGGGATTTTCAGAAACTGAATTACTTATATTTTTTCTAACTGTGCAAACCACAGCTATTGCTGGCTCTGTTTTGCTTGGAATTGTATCTGATTCAATCGGGCAGAAAAAAACTATTATGATTACTTTAGTTATGTGGTTGATAACGGTTTTGATTGCGTATTTAGTTCAAGATAAAAATGGATTTTATATTGTTGGATTGATTGCCGGTGCTGCAATGGGATCCAGTCAATCAACAAGCAGAAGTTTTATGAGCAAGCTCACTCCGCCAGAAAAGAAAACTGAATTTTTTGGTTTCTATTCTTTTTTTGGAAAAAGTTCTGCTGTAGTTGGTCCTTTGGTTTTTGGTTTAGTTAGTTTTATCTCTGGAGATCAGCGCTTAGCAATTATTTCTGTCGGATTTTTCTTTGCAGTTGGATTATTAATTTTGACTCAGGTTAAAGATCCAGATGTCTTAAAAGGATAAACATTGAAAGAGTATTAAATCCTTTTAAAAATTGGTTCACCAATTAGTTTATTTACATTCCACTCAAATGATTTAGATTTATTTTCACTTCTTACTTCACATTCAACATAATCACAAAAACTGCATAATTGTGGAATACAATAATCGAGATGTATTTTAAGATCAGCATGCGAAAAATCTTTTTGCAGCTCAGCTTCTATCATATTTTCTTCTTCGTGAGATTGCTTAATATTAAAATAGTATGGCAGTATTAAGTGAAAATCAATAAAGACTTTATCACCAGATTGCCAAAATCTTAACTCGTGAATATCAATCCAATAATCTTTTTTGATAGAAACTAGTTTGACTGACAATTGATTTAGTGTTTCCGGTCTAACTTCGTTCATCAAACCACCGATTGATTCGCGAATTAATTTATAACCTGTAAGTAAAATATTAAGTGCAATCACAATAGCAATTATTGGATCAAGAATTTGAATATCTGTAATTATCACTAAAATTACTGCTACAATTACACCAAAACTTGTTATGGAATCTGTAAGAACATGTTTTCCATCAGCAATAAGTGTTAACGAATTAGTTTTTTTTCCGGTTCTAATTAAAAAGTTTCCAAGTAGTAAATTAATAATTGAAGCAAATGTTATAACAACTGCGCCAATTCCTAATTGTTTTAATTCCGGCCCTGCTATTATTGCAAGAACACTTTCATAAATTATAAAAATTGCTGCAACAGCAATTAAAACTCCCTCGATTCCAGCAGAAAAATATTCAACATTTCCGTGTCCGTAAAGATGTGAGTCATCTGCTGGTCTTGAACTTAATATGATGCTGTAAAGCGCCATAGAAGTAGCCATAACGTGAACAACGGACTCAGCTGCGTCAGAAAAAATTGCTGCTGATCCGGTAATTAGATAAGCGCCGATCTTAAAGAAGAACATGCTGAAGCCAACAGCTAATGAAATTATTGCCGCACGTTTTCTTATTGCAATTTGGTCAGCCATTTGTGATTTCTTTTCCATTAAGGTTATAGTTGATTTAATTTTTTAGCAGCTTGTTTTAAAACTTCATCTTTTTTTGCGAAGCAAACACGAATTAATTTATCATTACTTCCATTTTTATAAAATGGTGAAAGAGGGATAACAGCAACACCAATTTCTTTTGTAAGATATTCTGCAAACTCAAGATCACTTTTAGAAGAAATATTTGAGTAATCCAACAATTGAAAATAAGTGCCATCACATTTTCTAAAAATGAAATTGGAATTTTTTAATAATGATGAAAACAAATCCCGTTTAGATTGATAAAAACTCGGAAGAGAAGAAATATTTATTTCATCCTTCAAAAATTCAGCAATAGCTAATTGTATGGGAGTATTTACTGCGAACACAATAAACTGGTGAAACTTCCTGAATTCTGTAGTAAGATATTCAGGAGCGTAGCAATATCCCATCTTCCAACCAGTTGTGTGAAAAGTTTTACCAAAAGAAGAAATAATAAAACTTCTTTTTGCAAGTTCATCGTATCTTGCAAAACTTTGATGTTTTTGACTATTAAAATTTATATGCTCATAAACCTCATCACTGATTAGAAAAATATTTTTATTTCTAATTAACTTTTCAAGTTGAAAAATATCATCATCTTTTAGAATAGCTCCGGTCGGATTATGCGGTGAGTTGATGACAATACACTTTGTTTTTGTTGTGATTGCCTTTTCAACTTCTTCCCACGGGATAGTATAATCCTTTCTATTTAGTTTGATCGAAACAGGAATGCCACCATTTGCAACTATAGCCGGAATATATGAATCATAAGCGGGTTCAAAAATGATAACCTCATCACCTTTATTCACAAATACTGAAAACGCTGTATAAAGTGCTTGAGTTGCTCCCGCAGTAACTGTTATTTCATTTTTAAAATTATATACTCTTCCATAATCGTGTTTTATTTTTTTTGAAATTTGTTTTCTCAGCTCAGTTGTCCCAGGCATTGGTGAATATTGATTAAACCCCTTTTTCATAAAGTGATTAACAAGTTCAATCAATTGATCCGAACAATTAAAATCCGGAAATCCTTGTGAAAGATTTATTGCACCGTAGTCGTTTGCCATTTTAGACATAACTGCAAAAATACTTGTACCGACTTCAGGTAATTTTGAATTTATTTTTAAGTCATTTTCCATTTTAATTGCTACTCAATCTTAAAAACATTTTCTGAAGGTCTAAGACTATCATATAATCGTTTTAGTTGCTGATAAGCGTATTGATTTCCACGTTGTGCAGAATTTCTATATTGCTCAACTGCATTTGGTAAATTTTTATTTAGGCCAATTCCATTTTCATAACAGTATCCTAAAGTAAATTGCGCTAATACAGACCCACTTTTTTCATACTCTTCCAACAAAGAAATCTCTGAACTTAAATCAACACTTGCATTCGATTCAAAGACTTTTGCAGCAGCTATTCTTACTTCAGCTTCTGGACTACTTAATTTTTCTGCAAGCATCCAATACTCAATTCCTTTTTGTTTATCATTCTTTAAATATTTGTCTGTGTAATAATTAAAACCCAGTTCAATAATTGCCGGTATATGATTTTGCGCTGCTGCTTTTTGTAAAAGATCAATTGCATCTTTTTCTGTTAAACGGTTATCATATCCAAGTTTATGTAATCCATACCATACAAACTGTGCGGTAGGATTTCCAGCCTGTATTGCTTCATTTAAAATTATATAAAAATCTTTTTCTCGAATTAATTGCCAAAGCAAATATGCAGCTCGCGGTGAATCTAAAATTGTAGCCCTAATAAAATATTCCGCAGCGATTAATTTATTTTGAATTACAAATTCACCAGTTTCAAATAATTTGCCTAAAATAGTTTGGGCTTCGTGGCATCCAACATTAGCAAGGGCATCCAGCAATTTGATTTTTATTTCATCATTAAAGGTATTAAGCAATGAATCGTTTTGAATAGACAATGAATCTTTAACAACAGAAAGATTCAAATTCGTTAAATCCGATATCAACATCTTATCGGTAAATTCTTTAACCGAATCTGTTTGAGTGTCAAAATCAATAAATACCAAACCAAGTGAGGGATTCATTTTTGAATCTTCTTTAACATCTTTTTTAAATACATCTTTAGCTAAAGCATATTTATTTTGATCAACAGAATCTCTAAACTCAGCTGAAACCTTTAGTGAAAGCTCGAGCATAACTTCACTAGCAGGTTGATAACCTCCATCAGCAGATTTTTTAATCCAGTAGTAAGATTTTTTCCAATCTCGGGGGACAATCAGATTATCCGTATGTAAAACACCAATAATGTATTGTGCCTGACTCATTCCAGCTTCTGCGGCTTCTAAAAAATTTTCATATGCGGTAAATGGATTCCATTCAGTTCCCCAACCATTGATCAACATTATTCCGTAATTATAAAGAGCTGATGTAAGTTTTTGCGAAGCTGCTTTTTTAATCCAATAAACAGCGGTAATGGTATCTGCCGCAACTCCTTCACCAGTTAACAATCTTAAACCAAGTTCGTGCTGAGCCAATGGATCGCCACCGTTAGCAATTTGGACTAATTTAAATTGTTGTAAAATCTGGTATGATAAATCCGGTTGATAAAAGTATGGATTATTTCTATACGGTCTATTTTTTTTAAACGCTAAACTTTTTGTACTGTCTTGCGCTAAAAGATTTGTCGGAAATAAAAAAAAGAAAAATAACACTAGCGCTATGGGAATCTGATATTTTGACTGCAATTTTTTCTCAATCATTTGTTATATGAGTTAGACGAATAAAACTCTATTATTATGCGTAAAAAATAGGATTATTTTTGATGAATATTTAGTGATTTTACTATCGAATTAGAATCTTTAATATGTTGGATAACTTTGAATGGATTGAAGTGCTCAAGGCTCTGATTGAAGAAGTTTCGGTACTTCGATGTATTTAAGAGGTAATTACAAAAAATATATTAATAATATCTGTTTTAGCGGCAAATCAGATTGGAAATCTTAACAGGTAAGTCTATATTTCTAAGCAAAAAAAATAAAATGTCTCCAAGAAAAAAAGTTAAGTTTATCTTCGTTACAGGCGGAGTAGTTTCGTCTTTAGGCAAGGGAATCACTGCCTCATCTCTCGGTTTACTTCTTAAACAACGCGGCTTTAGAGTCACAATCCAAAAATTTGATCCGTACATAAACGTTGATCCCGGAACTATGAGTCCATTTCAACATGGCGAGGTTTATGTTACTGATGATGGAGCAGAAACCGATCTTGATCTTGGGCATTATGAGCGTTTTCTAGATGTGAATATGACTCGTGCTAACAACACAACTACAGGGCAGGTTTACAACGAAGTTATTACCAAAGAAAGACGTGGAGATTTTTTAGGTGCAACAGTCCAGGTAATTCCGCATATAACTGATGAAATTAAAAATAGGATGTTAAAACTCAGTGAGCTTGGTGAGTATGATATTATTATCAGTGAAATTGGTGGAACAGTTGGTGATATTGAAAGTTTGCCATTTATTGAGGCCATGAGACAATTAATGCTCCAGTTCGGCAGAGCAAACACAATGAATATTCATGTTACGCTTGTACCTTATATTGCTTCCGCCGGCGAAGTGAAAACCAAACCAACGCAGCATAGTGTTAAAAATTTACTTGAGTTAGGAATTCAACCTGATGTGTTGATTTGTAGGTCTGAGAAAAAATTAAGCAGAGAATTGCGCGATAAGATTGCTTTGTTTTGTAATGTTGCTTCCAAGGCAGTTATTTCAGCTTATGATTGCTCATCTATTTATGAGGTCCCTTTAGTTCTGCATAAAGAAAAGTTTGATCAAACTGTGTTAGAAAGATTACATCTGCCTGACAGAAAAAATAATTTAGATAATTGGGAACAGTTTGTTGCAAGTGTAAAAAACCCTATCGAAAAAGTTGAGATAGCGGTTTGTGGAAAATATATTGAGCACATGGATGCATATAAAAGTATTATGGAATCTTTTATACATGCAGGCGCGGAAAATAAATGCAAAGTTGTTGTTCGTCCTATCAGTGCAGAAGCTCTTGAAACTGAATCAGTTGAGAAATTATTAGATGGCGTAAGCGGTATACTTGTACCCGGTGGATTTGGTGAACGCGGTATTGAAGGGAAGATTAAAGCTGTTCAGTACGCTCGTGAGAATGATATTCCATTTTTAGGAATTTGTTTGGGAATGCAGTGTGCTGTTATTGAATTTGCAAGAAATGTTTGCGGAATTAAAAATGCACATAGTTCAGAGTTCAAAAAAAATAAATTCAGTGTTATTGATTTAATGCCAGATCAAAAAAACATTAAAGATATGGGTGCAACGATGAGGCTTGGTGCATATCCTTGCAGCATCAAAGATAAAACACTGGCATATAAAGCTTATCAGAACAATTATATTTCTGAGCGACATAGACACAGATACGAGCTAAATAATAAATATCGAGGCGTGCTAACAGAAAAAGGATTGGTACTGTCCGGATTATCACCAGATAGGGAATTAGTTGAAATGATTGAGTTACCTGAAAAAAAATGGTTTGTTGCTTGTCAGTTTCATCCTGAACTAAAATCAAGAGCTACAAAAGCACATCCTTTGTTTAGAGAATTTGTTAAGGCTTCACTTGCATTATCTTTGTCAAAAAGAAAAGCATACAGAAATTTAAATTTTAAATGAAAAAAGTATTGTTAATAGTAGTTCTTTTCGCATCAGTTACGCCAATTTTATTTTCACAGCAGCTTACTGATAAACAAATTCAGGTAGGATTGGATAAAATTTATAATTTTAATTGGGATGCCGGATTTGAGGCTTTCAATTCAATCATAAAAAAAAATCCAGATGATCCAAGAGGTTATCATTACAAATCAATAATTTTTTTGTGGTACTATCTTGGTAATCTTAATGAAACTAATTTGGATTCGTTTATTTATTTCTCTGACAAATCACTTGAATTAGCTAATCAAAAGCTAACTGATAAAACCACTGCCGATCTTAAATACTTGATTGGTTCTATCTATTATAATAAGTCCATAGCTGAAGCAAGAAACGGAAATTATTTGCAGGCGCTTTGGACAAGTAATCAGATGAAATTAAATTTTGAAGAAGCTGTAAAAATTAAACCTGATTTATACGATGCTTTTTTGGGATTAGGGCTTTACAATTTTGCGCTTTCGCAAATTCCTTCTACCCTTGAATGGGCTGCAAATCTTGTTGGCATCACTGCTGATAAAGAATTGGGATTAACTTATGTTAATAAATCAGTTCAAAAGGGAAAACTTTCTAAAATTGATGCACAGTATTATTTATCGCAACTTTACTCTCGTGTAATTGTTGACCATACTGCTGCAAAAGAATTATTAAATAATCTCGTTAGACGCTATCCAAAAAATTTACTGTTTAATTTTTCACTTGCATGGGTTGAGTATGAATTGAATGATTTGACAAATGCAGAAAAACATTTGAGGTTTGTAATTAATGCCAATGATAGTTTATATCCATTTGTAGTTTCTAACTCAAATTATTTTCTAGGTAATGTTTTTTTTTCGCGCAACCAATTTGATTCTGCAAAAGTTTATTATCAAAATTATTTAAAATTGAGTATAAACGACGACTACAAAGGTATTACAAATCTGCAATTAGGATTGTGTTATGAAATTTCTGGTAACAGAAAAGATGCAATAAAATTTTATGAGACTTCATCTGATGGAAATTCCGATATCGAAGAAGATCTTTATGCTGAGCGTAAAGGAAATGATTTTGAGGATAGGAAGTTAAGCACAAATGAAATTCGATTAATTAAGTTTTCAAATTTGATCAAACAAAATAAACTGGCAGTTGCAAAAGATTCTTTGTTAAACTTTGTTGAAGAAAATAAACTTACAAACGATTTAAAAGCTCAGGCAAGACTCTGTTTGGCTCAAATAAGTTATAAACAGAAAAAATATCAGGAATCTTTAAACTTTGCTGTAGATTGTATTAAAACTGATGTTGAAAATGAAATTTGGGTTCACGCTTTTGCTTATTATATGGGTGCCTGGAATTGTTATCAACAAAAAAAATATACAGATTCTAAATTATTCCTTTTGCAGATAAATGAACTTGATGAATATGATTTTCGAAATTCTTTAGAAAATAAAATTTATACATTACAAAGATTATTGCCTCCTGGTAGCAATAAATAATTTCATTTTGGCATTTCGTTAATTGCTTCTTTTTTATTGAATAACTAATTTTCACTATCAAATCAGGTAAAATTACATTGAAAATCGCTGTTTTTGTATCAGGTAGAGGTTCAAACCTAAGTGCAATTTTAAATTATCCCAATTTGAAAACACTAATTGAAGTTGTGGCGGTAGTTAGTGATAAAACTGATTGCAAAGCTTTTGAGATTGCAAATCAATTTGGAATAAAAAATTTTACAATTGGTGCGGGAGAAGGAAAGATTAGTATTAATAATATTACTCAAGATTTTTTAAATCTTGATGTTAATTTTATTGTTCTTGCTGGCTATCTTAAACTTATTCCAACCGAGTTGATTAAAAATTTTGAGAATCGAATAATAAATATTCATCCTGCGCTTCTCCCATCTTTTGGAGGGAGAGGAATGTATGGAATGAATGTTCATAGTGCTGTTTTTAAATCATCCGTAAAAGTTAGCGGTGCAACAGTACATTTTGTTGATTCAAGTTACGATACGGGAAAAATTATTGCTCAAAAATGTGTTGATATTTCTGATGTGAAAAGTCCGGAAGAGATTGCAGAACGAGTCTTAAAGATTGAACATGAGATTTTACCTACAGTTGTAAAAGCATTTGCTGAAAATAGAGTTAGCATTGAATCGAATAGAGTTAAAATACTAAACTAAGAAGTTGATTAAACTTCTTATCAAGCAGGAAAACGAATTGAAAAAATTAGCCTTACTAAGTGTTTCTGATAAATCAAAGATTATAGAGTTTGCAAACGGCTTGGTAAAAAATGGTTATCAGATAATTGCAACAGGCAATACAGCAAAAGTTCTTTCGGATAATAAAATTGAAGTTACTGAAATAAGTTCCATCACGGGTTTTCCAGAAATTTTTGAAGGTCGTGTTAAAACACTTCATCCAAAAATATTTGGCGGAATACTTTTTAGACGTGATAACGATTCAGATATCAAACAAGCAGCAGATAATTTAATTGAAGCAATTGATATAGTTTGTGTTAATCTTTATCCGTTTGTTAAAACTGTTTCAAATCCAAACTCTACTTTAGATGATATAATTGAGAACATTGATATTGGCGGCCCAAGTTTAGTTCGCGCCTCGGCAAAAAATTATAAATTTGTATCAATATTAACAAATCCTGATCAGTACGATGCGTTTCTTGAAGAATTAAATGTAGGAACTATTTCCGCTGAAACAAGAAGGAAACTAGCTGTAGCTTCGTATTCATATACTGCAAATTACGATACACATATCGCAAATTATTTAGAAAATAAATTTCAAATTGCTCCAACTCATTTTCGAGTTAGTGAAAAGCTGAGTCAATCGTTACGATACGGAGAAAATCCACATCAGAATGCAGGCATCTTTGGAAATTTTGAAGATTACTTTTCAGTTTTTCACGGCAAAGAAATCTCTTATAACAATATTTTAGATTTAGTTGCCGCTGTTGAACTTTGTGAGGATCTTGGAGAAACTTGTTGTACAGTAATCAAACATAATAATCCGGCTGGCGCAGCTATTGGTAAGAATCCATTTGAAGCGTATATTCGGGCATTAAAATGCGATCCTGTTTCTTCTTTTGGCGGAATTGTTGCATTTAACAAACAAGTTGATATTGAAACTGCTGTTGAGCTAAATAAGATTTTTTTAGAGATTGTTTGTGCCCCATCTTTTAGCGATGGGGCATTAGAAGTCTTAAAAAAGAAAAAAGATAGAAGACTTGTAATCCAAAAGAAATCTGTATTAACAGAAGGAAAAATTTATCGTTCAATTCCAGGTGGAATTCTGACTCAGGATTCTGATTCGATTTCGTTGAAAGAAGACGAATTAAAAATTGTTACAGATAAAGCACCATCAAAACAGGAATTGGAAGATCTAAAATTTGCATGGAAAATAGCAAAGCATACAAAATCCAATGCAATTGTTTATGTCAAAGACAAAGCAACCTTGGGCGTTGGTGCAGGGCAGATGTCAAGGATAGATTCTGCTAAGATTGCAGTAATGAAAGCAAAAGAACATGGTTTGGAATTAAACGGATCAGTAGCAGCATCAGATGCATTTTTTCCTTTTGCAGATGGATTACTAGAGATAATTAAATGCGGTGCTGTTTCAGTTATTCAACCTGGCGGCTCTGTACGTGATCAGGAAGTAATTGACGCCGCAAATCAAAATAAAATTTCTATGGTATTTACCGGAATAAGGCACTTTAAACATTAAGAGGAACAATGGGTATATTTGATTTTTTTTCCAACGACATTGCAATTGACTTAGGAACTGCTAATACTCTTATTTATGTAAAAGGAAAGGGAATAGTATTGAATGAACCTTCCATCGTTGCGTTTGACAAAAATTCTAAACGAATTATTGCGCTTGGAAATAAAGCAAAGGAAATGCAGGGAAGGGAACATAAAGAAATAAAAGTTACTCGTCCAATGCGTGATGGTGTAATTGCTGATTTTGAAATCGCTGAGGGGATGATTCGTGCTTTTATAAAACGTGTACACGGAAACGGAGTTATGGGCAGCAGAAGAGTAATTGTTGCTGTGCCAAGCGGCGTTACCGAAGTTGAAAAAAGAGCTGTGAGAGATAGCGCAGAGCATGCTGGTGCAAAAGAAGTTCACTTAATTGCAGAGCCAATGGCCGCAGCAATTGGAATTGGAATTGATGTTGAAGCTCCTGTTGGAAATATGATAATTGATATTGGTGGCGGTACAACAGAAATAGCCGTTATTGCACTATCAGGAATTGTAAATGAAGAATCAATTCGTATTGCGGGCGATGAAATGAATTACGCGATTATGCAGTTCTTCAAAAAAAATCATAACATACTAATTGGCGAAAGAACAGCAGAAGCAATAAAATGTGAGGTTGGTTCAGCAGTTCCATTAAAAGAAGAAATTACAATCCAGGTAAAAGGAAGAGATCTAGTTGGTGGTATTCCTAAAACAACAGAAGTTAGTTCTGTAGAAATTAGAGAAGCCTTAAACGAAGCAGTTGTGCAAATTGTTGATGCTGTAAGACAAACATTGGAAAGAACTCCACCTGAACTTTCTGCAGATATTCTTGATCGTGGAGTAATGTTAACTGGCGGCGGCGCTTTGTTAAAGGGATTGGATGAACGCATTAGAATGGAAACTAATCTTCCTGTTCACGTTGCAGAAGATCCATTAACGGCGGTTGCAAGGGGTGCTGGAAAAGTAATTGATAATCTTAACCACTATTCTAAGGTATTAATTCGTAATAGAAGATATTGATGATTAGATTTTTTGTTTCATTATGGGAAAATTTTAAGGAATATATTGTACTTGTAATTTTATTAATTGTTAGTCTCATTCTCCTCTCACAAAACAATTCACAGGGAATTCAGAAAGTTCGCTCACTAGCATTTGGCACCTTCGCTTCTGTTACTTCCATTTTTACTGATATTTTTAATATCAGCAATCTTAAAATAGAAAATGAAAATCTCAGGAGAACAAATGCTGAGATGATGCTTCACTTGAGTAAACTGCGTGAATATGCAATCGTAAATGAAGATTTAAAAGGATTATTAGCTCTAAAAGACTCTTCAAAATATCCACTCATTTCTGCAACTGTCGTTTCAAAATCATTAACTAAATCACAAGGCACAATTACACTTAATGTTGGTAAAAATCAGAAAGTAAAAGTTGGAATGCCTGTGATAACGGATAAAGGATTAGTTGGAATTGTTTACTCAATTGCGGATAACTATTCCATTGCAAGAACTTTAACAAACGTCGATTTAAAAGTTACAGTAAAAAGTGAACGAACTAGAGAAAACGCCGTAATGAAATGGAATGGCGAAAGATTGGTTATGGTAAACGTTCCCAAAACTTTTAATTTAAAAAAAGGGGATAGAATTGTCACTTCAGAAATCAGTTCAATAATTCCATTTCCTTTACCAGTAGGATTGGTTTACGAAATTGGAAATGTTGAGCAAGGTATTTTCAATGAAATTAGAGTTCATCCTTTTGTTGATTTTCAAAAATTGGAAAATGTTTTTATTCTGGGTATAGTTAAAAGTAAAGAGATCGATGAACTTCAATTTAACTTGTTAAACAAATAATGATTAAACCGCAATATATAATATCCTTTTTACTTTTCTTTCCTTTCTTGTTGATACAAACTACAATAATTCCGCTGCTTGCCATTGATACTGTGATCCCGGATCTCATTCTTATTCTGCTGGTTTATTATTCCATTACGCAAGGACAAATTTATGGATCTATTTTAGGATTTATTTACGGTTTCTTGTTTGATATAATTACAGGGAGTTTATTAGGAAGTGCAATGATTGCTAAAACTTTCGCTGGTTTTGCAGCAGGATATTTTTCATCTGAAAACAAACAAGATCAATATTTAATTTCATATAACTTTGCATTAATTGTAATGCTTTCGTCTTTTATTGATTCCACAATCAGTGCATTCTTTGCCTCATTAAATTTTACATCAAATATATTTATGATTTTCTTCAAGTATGCTTTACTGCCAGCTATCTACACATCAGCAATCGCATTGATGGGAATGATATTTTATCCTAAGAAGAGGTTGTTTTGAAGTCGGTCAATTTCGCTTCAATAAGCCGAAGAACGTTTATTTATGCGTTTGTGGTAATTTTATTCGGAATACTTTCATTTAGACTATTTCAAATGCAGATACTTAACCAAGAATCTTATGAAGAAAAATCTGCCGACAATAGTATTAAAGCAGTTGAGCAAACTCCTTTTCGTGGAGTTTTTTATGATCGAAATTTAAAAGTTATAGTTGATAATATTCCTGCCTATACTCTGCGAATAACTCCTGCTGATTATGATTCAAAATTAAATCCTCTAATAGATAAGATAATTGGATCAGATTCAGGATTCGTTGCCTCGATTTTGAAAAAGAACCGGATATATTCTAAATACGTTCCCATTAGAATTAAACGAGGAATTGGATTTGAAGTAGTTTCATGGTTGGAAGAAAATCAAGAAAATTTGCCAGGTGTTGATTTTATTGTTGAAATGCAAAGAGGTTATCCAACTGGTATAAAAGGCTCGCATTCATTTGGTTATACAAAAGAAATTTCACCAAATCAGTTGGATAAAGAAAAAGATTATTACATCCCAGGTGATTATGTTGGGCACAATGGTATTGAAAAACAATACGAAAAAGATCTGCGTGGTGTTAAAGGTTTTAACTATGTACTGGTAAATTCTAAACGGAAAGAAATCGGCAAGTACAAGGATGGAAACGAAGATAAAAATTCCATTAAGGGAAAAGATCTTGTTTTATCTTACGATGCGGATGTTCAAAAAGTTGCTGAAGAACAAATGATTGGCAAGCGCGGAGCCATTGTTGCCATCGAACCAAAAACCGGTGAGATACTTGCATTAGTTAGCGCTCCGGATTATGATCTAAATCAATTTTCTTATGTTACTTCGAGAGAATTTTTGCAGCAACTTTATAATAATCCGGATAAACCCTCTTTTAATCGAGCAACAATGTCTTTAAAACCACCTGGATCAACATTTAAAATGCTAGCAGCTATAGCTGCGTTAGACTTAGGCATAATTGATGAGAATACAACCATTAACTGCGGTGGTGGATTTACATTTGGCAGATTTTTTAAATGTCATGGTAATCACGGATCAGTAAATGTTGTACATGCCATAGAAAAATCCTGTAATAGTTTTTTCTATCATCTTATCTATAAAATTGGTTTGGATAAGTGGAAAGAATATGCTCTAAAATTTGGGTTTAATTCTGAAACCGGAATTGATATTGGTGAAGAGTCTGAAGGTTTTATACCAGGCGAAGATTACTACATTAAAAGATATGGTGAAAAGTGGCCAAGAAGTATAATGGCAAGTTTAGGAATTGGACAGGGCGAAGTTAGTGTTACTCCATTACAGCTTGCTAAGTATGTTGCATTAATTGCTAACGACGGATCATCATATCAACCGCATATTGTAAAGGGATATCTTGATGATAAAACAAAACAAATTATTCCTTATAAATTTCCAGAAATCAAAACAGGAATAAAAAAAGAAGTATTTGATATTGTAAAAGAAGGAATGTTCCTTGTTGTAAATGGATCAGGAACTGCAACTCATATTAAAATGTCAGATATAAGTATTTCAGGTAAAACTGGTACCGCTCAAAATCCACATGGCAAAGACCACGCATTATTTGTTTGTTATGCCCCTTCTGATAATCCCCAAATTGCAATTGCTGTTGTTATAGAAAATGTTGGATTTGGAGGAACATATGCGGCTCCAATTGCAAAGGCAATGATAGAAGCTTATCTAAAAAAAGACAGTCTTAAACAAAAAGAAAGTAATCAAACAATTGCTGGTGTAAATCTTGAGGATTGATTATAAACTTAGTGATAAATTTGATTTCGGAATATTTGTTCCAGCTGTACTTTTAATTGTTATTGGTTTAACAGCAATATTTAGTTCAACATTTAATCACCCCACCATGAGTGGAAACTTTAACAGACAATTAGTTTTTAGCTTTGTAGCTTTCTTTGTTTTCTTTATTACATATTCTCTTCCTACAAATTCCTTTAGAATGATTACGATACCTTCATATTTATTTTCCCTCTTGCTTCTAATTGTAGTGATAATTATCGGAAGAAAAGTTTCTGGTGCTAGAAGTTGGCTAGATTTAGGCCCATTTGGATTTCAACCTTCTGAGTTTGCAAAGATTGGAACTGTGCTCGCTTTGTCTGCGTATCTTAGTAGAAAAAATACGGATATAGATTCATTTAAAGATATTCTGTTAGCTCTCGGAATAGGATTTGTCCCTGTAATGTTAATTTTATTGGAACCAGATATGGGTACAGCAATTGTTTTTTTAGGAACAATATTAATATTAATCTTCTGGAAAGGCATAAGTCTTTTTGGTTTATTTACTGTTTTATCACCTGGTTTTGTAGCTATAGCTGCAATTTTTGGATTCTATTATTTCCTTGCTGCCTTGATTTTGGTTTTAGCAATGCTGATACTTTTTCGTAAAGATGTTTTTTTTAGCGGATCTATTTTTGCACTTAATCTTGGAGCTGGGTTTTTTACAGATTATCTTTATAACGCATTAAGTCCCCATCAACAAAAGAGAATTCAATCATTTATAGATCCAAATACTGATCCTCTTGGCGCTGGTTATAACACAATACAAGCTAAAGTTGCAATTGGATCTGGTGGATTATTCGGTAAAGGTTTTTTGCACGGTAACCAAACGCAATTACAGTACATACCCGAACAATGGACGGATTTTATTTACTGCGTAATTGGGGAAGAGTTTGGATTTATTGGTTCGATGATCGTTCTCATTCTATTTGTGTATTTGTTCCTAAGAATATTAAAAATTGCCTCAACTACTAAAGATGAGTTTTTAAGCTTAACTATAATAGGGATTCTTTCGATTTACATTATCCATTTTTTAGTTAATATTGGAATGGTGGTTGGGATTTTACCAGTTATCGGAATCCCACTTCCATTTGTTAGTTACGGTGGAAGTTCATTGTTAGTTAATATGTTTATGCTTGGTATTATTGCCAATGTTCATAAAAACAGAAAAAATTATACTTAAAAATAATTATGACATCACAAGAAAAAATTATAAAAAAAAATGATGAGGGCAAATTTATTTGTGTTGGATTGGATACAGATAAAAATAAAATCCCATCATTTCTTAAAGATGACCAGGATGGTGTTCTTAAGTTTAATAAATCTATAATTGAAGCCACCAAAGATTATGCGGCTGCATATAAAATAAATTTTGCATTTTACGAGCAGGCAGGTTCGGATGGAATAAATGAACTTGAACGAACTGTAGAATTAATTCCACATAATATTTTATCCATAGCAGATGCTAAACGCGGTGATATTGGAAACACTTCTGAAATGTATGCTAAATCAATTTACGAGCATTTTAGATTTGATGCGGTTACTTTGCATCCATACATGGGGAAAGATTCTTTGCAACCTTTTTTAGAGTTTACGGATAAAATGAATTATGTTTTGGTACTAACATCCAATCAAGGTGCAAATGATTTTGAAAAATTGGAATTAAAAGACGGAAAATTCTTGTATCAAGAAGTTTTACACAATGTAAAAGAATGGAATAAAAAGAATAATTGTGGAATTGTTTTTGGTGCTACAAAAATTGAGGAATTAAAATCTAACATAAATAATTTTGGAGATTTATCGGTTCTGTTGCCAGGTGTTGGTGCTCAGGGTGGTAGTTTGGGAGAGGTTAATAGTGTTTTTAATTCCTCAAATCGAAAAAATTATTTAGTAAATGTTAGTAGGGGTATCATATACAAAAGTTCAGGTGAAGATTTTGCAGAAGCTGCTCTAAATGAAATAAATTATCTTAACAGTTTAAGCAGAACTGATTAGATTATTTCCCTCTGTATTTAATATATAATTGCTACTAAATATTTCTCTTTAGTTAAGCCTAAAAAAGTAATACATTTGAAACAGTAAAAGCAAAAGTACTTTTAATATTGTAAAATTCTATTCAGGGTAGATATTGAAAAACAATCCTAAAATTCCAGAAGAACTTATTTACAAAATATGGGAAGAACGGCGAATTGATTCTTCCCTTACTACTGCCGATGGATTATTAATTGAAGTAATTGATTGTGGAGTTAGAAATAATGATGAAGCTGGCCCGGATTACAGGCATGCCCGAATTAAAATTGGAAACCTAACTTTTACTGGCGATGTTGAGATAGACACATTACACTCCGATTGGAAAGCCCACGGACACAATTTAAATCAAAGATATAATAAAGTAATTCTGCATACTGTTCTCTCTAACGATTCATCATATCCATTTGTTATAACCCAAAGCGGCAGAAAAGTTCCCACACTTTCCTTAGAGCGATATTTATCATCTTCGATAAAACAAAATATTGAAAAGGATTTAAAAGAAATCCAATCTGATGATGAAATCAAGATGCCATGCTCTCAGTTAAATCACACCATTGAACGAAAGGTTAAATTAAATTATTTGAAAAATCTTGGATTACTAAGATTTAGAAAAAAGTGTGAAAAAAATATTGAGCGCCTTAAAGAATTAGTTGTTTTGGATCAACTACAGATTAAAGAACCAAAAGTTTATCACGATTTTCATAAAGAAATATCTTCTCGAGAATTCACCCAAAATGATTTTGAACATTTAGGATTATGGCAGCAGCTTTATTATGAACAATTGTTTGAAGCACTTGGTTATTCTAAAAACAAAGAGGTTATGTTAAAGTTAAGCAGAGCAGTTGATATTAAATTCTTTAAATCAGTTACTGATCTATCCAGAGAAAAGATTGAAAGTGTTCTTTTTCATGTTAGCGGATTGTTCCCCGATGTGGTTGATATTCCGAATGAAGAAACTTCAGAATACATAAGAAACAGCTTTGATTTATGGTCTACTATGAAGAATAGTTATGATTCCGGCTTAATTAATAAAAACGACTGGAACTTTTTTAAAATGCGTCCTCAAAATTTTCCAACTATTAGAATTGCTGCTGGAGCTCGACTTCTTGAAAAGATAATTATTCATGAACAAGTCATCCGAATGATAAATTTGTTTAAAGAGCATAACGAAGTTAGTAAACTAATTACAAAACTTAGAAATGAAATAATTATAAAAGGTGAAGGTTATTGGGCGGGCCATTACAATTTTAATAAAGAAACAAAAACTAAATTAAATTATTTTATCGGACTCGGTAGGGCTGATGAGATTATTATTAATATTATCCTTCCAATATTTTCGGTTTATTTTGAAATACAAGGGAGTAAAGAACATTCCCAAAAAGTTTTGGATTTGTACATAAATTATTATCAAAAAGAGGGTAATCATCTCGTTGATAAAATTAATGATACGCTTGGATTAAAGAATGAAAAATTCCGAAGTGTTTATTATCAAGGAATGATTGATCTATTTAGAAATTACTGCATTAAAAATAAATGTATGGAATGTGAAATTGGCAAACAGGTTTTTAACTAATTATTCTGTGATAATCGTTTAATATCGTCTCTAAGTTTTGCTGCTCGCTCAAACTCTTCACTTTCCAAAGCCTCTCTTAATTTATTTTGCAATGCGGCAAGCTGTGCTTCTTTTGATAGTGGCTTTTTATCAGATTCAAAATCACTATTTACAATACCTGGAATATCACTTTCATCAGAAGGGATAAATGCAGCTGAACTCATTACCAATTCATTTACATAAATAGGGGCAAAAGTACGCACAGCCAATGCGATTGCATCACTTGGCCGTGCATCAATTTCGTTAGTTAATCCTGAAGACTCTAAAACAATCTTTGCGTAAAAAGTATTTTCTTTTAATTCATTCACTACTATTTCAATGACATTTGCTCCAAGATTATCAACCAGAGTTTTTAATAAATCGTGAGTTAATGGTCTCGGTGGTTTAATTCCTTCCATCTCAAGAGCAATAGCTTGTGCTTCAAATGCCCCAATGATAATTGGTAATCTTCGTGAGCCTTCAATTTCTTTTAATAAAATTGCATAAGCCCCACCCGTCGATGGATTGGTTGACAATCCTAAAATTTCACACTGAATTTTATTCAATTACTCTGCCTAAAAATTATGAACGAATTTTTTTTATCTCTTCAGTAAGAACTGGTAAAATTTCGAAAACATCACCTGCAATGCCATAATCTGCAACACTAAAAATTGGAGCGTCTTTATCCTTATTGATTGCCACAATATATTTTGACGTTGACATTCCGGCAAGATGCTGGATTGCTCCTGAAATTCCACAAGCGAAATAAAGAGAAGGGGAGACAGTTTTTCCTGTCTGACCAACTTGTTCTCTGTGAGGTCGCCAACCTGCATCTACAACCGCACGAGAAGCACCAACTGCAGCACCTAGTGAATCTGCTAGTGATTCGATAAGATTAAAATTCTCTGGTCCCTTCATTCCTCTTCCGCCTGAAACAATTATATCAGCTTCGGCAACATCTAATTTGCCTTCGGATTTTTTAAATGAAACAACTTTAGATTTAAGGTTTGGAGAACTAATCTCTTTTGTTTCGATAGCTGCATTTACATCTTCAGATACTTCAGTTTTAAATACATTTGGTCTGAGAGTAAATACTTTTACATCAGACGACAATTTTACTTTTGAAAAAGCTTTTCCAGCATAAATTGGACGAGTTGCAATAATCTCTCCGGATTCTACATCAAGAGAAACACAATCAACTATACATCCTGAATTGAGTTTAACAGCCAATCTTGGTGCAAGGTCATTCCCAAGTGCAGTATTTCCAACTATCAAACAAACTGCGCCAACTTCTTTTGCGTAGTTGCTGATTGCTTCTGTGTATCCGCTTGAAGTATAATTTCTAAACTCAGAATTTTTTAGAAGAACTACTTTTGAGATTCCATATTTAAATATCTCATTAAGATTATTTATTTCATTCCCAACAGCAACCGCTTCAACTTCCAGATTCAATTCTTTAGCCATTTTTGATGCGACACTTGCTGCTTCAAAAGAAATTTTTTTTAAAAAACCTTCTCTTTGCTCTAGGATTGCTAAAATTTTATTTGCCATAATTTTACCTATATAACCTTTGCTTCTTCTCTTAATAATTTAACTAACTCTGCCACTGCGCTGCTATCAGTTCCCAAAATTCTACCCGGCTGTTTTGAAGCAGGTAGATTCATATCAAGAATTTGTGAATAGTTTGGAGATTGTGCCGCAGGTTTTTCTGCGATAGTTTTTTTCTTTGAAGCCATAATTCCTTTTAACGAAGCATATCTTGGTTCATTTAATCCTTTTTGCGTGGTGATAATTGCAGGCAATTCTGTTTCCACAACTTCTCTTCCACCTTCAATTTCTCGTTCGGCAGTAATTTTGGAACCATCTAATTTAAAATCAACAACAACAGGAACACAATTGTAACCCAGTAATTCTGCTGTTACCTGCCCGGTTATCGAATTATCAAAGTCAACTGATTGTTTTCCAAAAACGCAATTTCACATCCAAGTGATTTAATCTCATTTGCGAGTGCGTGTGCAATTCCAAAAGAATCTTTTTGTGAATCATCTTTTAATAAAACGCCTTCATCAACACCCATTGCAAGTGCTTTGCGGATTGAATCTTTATTAGCATCACCACCAACGCTGATTGCATAAACTATAGAATCGCCGCCAATTTTTCTTTAGTTTTAAGTGCCTCTTCAACTGCAAATTCATCATAAGGATTGATGATATAGGTAACACCGGTAGCATCAATAGCTTTTCTATCCGCTCCGATTTTTATTCGTGTAGCAGTGTCTGGTACATGACTAACACATACTGCTATTTTCATTTAACCTCCGTAAAGTTCTTAGTTTTTAATACAAAAATATAAAGAGACGGTCCTCTAAAATCAATTATAAGATGCGTTTATTATTTTTATTAGGACTTTCTTGTGATGTAATCTATATTTTATTTCAAGCTTTTATAAAAAAAATCAAATAAGTATTTTTTAACTATGGAATTAAAACCAGATGAAACCAAACAGATTGAAATAACTACTGAAGAAACTTCGCATGTTGATCTTTCTTCGAGAGTACTTTTATTTAACGATGATTGGCATACATTTGAAGAAGTTATTTCTCAATTGATCATAGCAACAAAATGCAGTTTTGAACAAGCCCGTGGTTTTGCTTTTGAAGTTCATGTTAAAGGTAAAGCAATTGTTTTTTCTGGATCTATGAGCAAATGTCTACAAGTTTCTTCTGTTTTAGAAGAAATAGCCTTGCACACTCAAATTTTAACTTAACTAATATCTATTGTAACCAAATCTGACTTATTGCCGCATTCGTTACAAGAACAATAGTCATAAATTTCTTCGTATCCATAATCGATAGTTAATTCGTCCCCGGAGTGTATATCTGTAGTAGCAAATAGTATTAAATTGCCATTTTCGTCTTCATCAATATCACAATTATAATCACACGAATGATTTAAATATCTTAGTTGTGAATGCTTTGAGGCATCAATGTATTCATCTTCATCTTTATAAAAGATGTAAACATTTCCTTCTTCCTCTCTTCTTTCACACTCATCACCATTAATTAGCTCTCCGCTAATAATAGTGATTACTTGTCCTTCTTTATGATTCACAGCAGAAAATAAGCCTAAACCATGCACCGATGAGTCTTGTACTAGTAGATTATCAATTGTCATAAATTAATCTTTAATTCTTTTCTTTGATTTGAAAAAACAGAAATACCATTGTTTTGTTCTGATTGTTTCTAATGATAACAAGGAAGTAAATCACTGTAGTTTATCAGGTAGCAAAATTATCTGTAAAGATATTTTTAATACGGTACAAACATAAGAAAAAAACTTCATTTCTTAAATTAACGTCGTTATCGGAGAAGATGTGGCGAACATATTAATCTTTTTGTAATTTTTGATCAGAACAATTATCAGTATTGGGAGAATGTTGATTGATATTTTCAAAATAAAGAAATTTAAATGTCTTATACTAAAAATATCAATCATTTTATTGGTATCTAAATTGGATTAGTTTGTAATTGGATAAAAGCAAACAACTATGCTTCGTTGTACAATAATTAACGCTATTTTTAGTTGCCTTTATCAATAAATCTTTGAATATTGCATTTGAATTTTATTAACCACTTATCTTCAGGAGGTATTATGAAATACTTTATTATCATCGTTATGAGCGTAATCTTGACTCCATTCGTATTTATGAATGCACAAAATGGTTACACTTATATTGGGGTTGATGGATGCGCTATGTGTCACAAAACTGAAAAACAGGGAAGCCAACAATCAATCTGGCAAAATAGTAAACACTCCAAAGCATTTGAAACCCTAAAAACCGAAAAAGCAAACCAGATTGCAGCAGAAAAAGGATTCAAAACTCCAGCTTCAGAAACACCTGAATGTTTGAAATGCCACGTTACAGGCTACAATTTAGATGCTTCTATGTTAGGTAAGAAATTTAAAGTTGAAGATGGTGTTCAGTGTGAAACCTGTCATGGACCTGGTTCTGCTTACAAAGACATGAAAGTTATGAAAGACAAAGATTTAGCTATAAAGAACGGTTTAATTATGCATGACAAGCTTGAAGATTTTTGCACAGGTTGCCATAACGTAGAAAGTCCAACTTTTGTTGATCTAAATGTTGATGAAGCCTGGCAAAAAATTAAACACAATATTCCTGAATCAAAAAAATAATTTATTTATAGAATAATATTGCAAGAAAATCGATGAAAAAATTATACTCTTGCTCTTTTTAGGAGCCACAACATTCATCTCCGTTCAAAATATTAATGGTCGTCTCTCAAGTTCTGTTTATACTTTTGAAAGATATGATTCAGTTAATTCATCTGAACAGTATTTAAGAGCTTATGAAATGTTAAATCTTAATCTTAACTATGGAAAAGTTTCTGTTAGATCATATCTAAATTTTGAAACAGATGTGATGAGCAAGAATGATTCTGATCCGAGATTAAGATTTTATAACCTTTATCTTGAAGCCAGAGACTTAATGGATATTGCTACAATCCGTTTAGGAAGGCAGCCTATTATTAACAGTATTGCCGGCGGTGTTTATGATGGTGCATCGCTTACACTTAAGAAATCTGACTACAAATTTAATGCTTATTTTGGTGGAAATGTTCCGGCTTACCAAAAATTTGAGTTGATTGAAAATTTTGGAGAGAATTTTCTTTATGGTGGAAAATTTACAACTACCGTTATTCCTAATTTTCAAGTAGGAATTGGTTATGTAAACAAGAACTTTCAACCACAAAAGTATACTGCAAATCGTTTGAATCCTGAACTCAATCTTGTTGAAGTTGAAATTGAGAATAAATCAAATCAATACGAATTTGTTACTGGTGAAATTAATTTTAATCAAAAAGGATTAGTTTCCATTTTTACTCGTGGTGATTATGATTTGAATTTTAATCAACTTTCCAAAGTTGAATTTGATGCTCGTACTGAAGCTGTTGATAGATTAGGAATAAACCTTTACTACAATTATCGTCAGCCAAAAATAAGATATAACTCAATCTTTGCAGTCTTTGATTACGGCAACACACACGAAATCGAAATTGGTGCGGATTATAAGATCAATTCCATGTTTACTGTAATCGGAAAATTCGGCAATGTTCAGTATAAGGATGAGAATTCTCAAAGATTAGGAGTTGGATTATCTACAACTTATGGCAGCATTAATTATAGAAAAACATTTGGATATGCCGGAGAGTTAGATGCTGTTTCCCTTTATTCAGGTTATACATTTTTTGAAGGATTATTTACACCAACTGTAGGATTATCATTTACTAATTATAAACTTAATCCAGATGATGAAGCAAATAATATTACATCGTTGATGGTTGGAGCAAATATTCGCCCGTTCCGTGTACTTTCATTCGATTTACAAGGTCAGTACATGGATAATAAAATTTATAAGAATGATCTTAGATTGTTCTTCAAACTTAATTACTGGTTTAACTTAAACATTTAATATTCCAACTATGCAAAAATTAAAAGTTTTATATCTGTTTGTCTTTTTTGGAACCATTGTTTTTCTATTAATAGGTGCAAATAGTTCTGTAAAAGATGAAATGCCTGTTTCAAATGAAGGTAGAATAAAGTTTTCTCATTCACTTCATAAAGATTTAGCTGACTGTCAAACATGTCACTCTGCAGTAAGCCAAAGTGTAAGTTTAAAGGATCAACTTTTCCCAAATCATGATAATTGTTCAACTTGTCATGAAGTTGATAATGAACAAGAATGTTCAACATGTCATTATGAGGATAGTTTTGAAGCACTCGTTAAAAGTGATAAAGGATTAATATTTAATCATAAGATCCATTTAGCTAACGAAGTAAATAATTGCGAAACCTGCCATGAAGGATTAGGTGAAGTTGATTACAGCTGGCAATCTGCTGGTGCTCATCCACAGATGGCAACCTGTTATACCTGTCACAATGATAAAACAGTTGCTTCAAATGCTTGTGAATCCTGCCATATTTCTACGGCAAATCTACTGCCACAGGATCATAGGGTTGTAAGCTTTGCTAAGACACATAAATTTGCAGCTCAAGAATTTAACGCTAACTGTGTGATGTGTCATGATAATCAAAGTTGTGAAGATTGCCATGTGGCTACAGTTGGTATCACCGAGACAAATACTCTAAACGATTTCTATCAACCTTATTATCCAAGCAATTTTGTTGATGGAACTAAAGTTCAATCAATAAATCGAGTACATGAATTAAACTACAGATTTACACACGGAATTGATTCAAGAGGAAAAACTTCTGAATGCCAGACTTGTCATCAGGTTGAAACTTTTTGTGTGGAATGTCACCAATCCGACAATGAAGATTTCGCTTTTGGTGGAATTGTTCCTGCTTCTCATTTAAAAGCAACCTTTAAAACATTTGGTGTTGGATCGGGCGGTGGAGATCATGCTACTTTAGCGAAACGAGATATTGAACGATGTATGTCTTGCCATGATGTTAATGGTGCAGATCCTACTTGTATTACTTGCCATTTTGATGCAGATGGAATAAAAGGAACTAATTCAAAAACACATGCAATTGGATTTATGAAAGATGAACATGGTGATTGGCATAATGATAACGGCTCAACTTGTTATAATTGTCATACTAGTGCTTCACCACAATCTCAATCTGGATTAGGGTTCTGTGGATATTGCCATGGAACAAATGTAAATGATTAAAACTGAAAATATTTTTACGGAAAAACTAATGAAGTATTTACTTTTATTTTTAACGTTTTGTTTAAGCTCAATATTTTTTATTTCCTGTAGTGATTTAAAAGAAGACCTTAACACTTCGGCTCCGGTTATTTCACTGCATAAGGATGGAATTGTAAATCCAGCGTCACCAGATTTTCATGGTAATATTGTAAGGAGTGCAAATTGGGATATGAAAGAATGTCAGCAATGTCATTCCGCAAATTATTCAGGTGGAACAGCAGGAACAAGTTGTTACAATTCGGGTTGTCATAATACTCCAGGTGGACCAGAAGCTTGTAATACTTGCCATGGTGATTTTGCAAATCCATTACTAGTAGCTCCACCAAGAGCTTTAAATGGAGCTATCTTATCAAGTGAAAAAGGTGTTGGAGCGCATACAAAACATTTAAGTGGTAATCTTATTGGAAAGGTTGTAGAATGCACTGAATGTCATACAATTCCAAATGGTTTTTCTGATCCAATTCACATTGATAAAACTCAAGGTGCAGAATTAGTTTTGGTAACTTTACGAGAATGTCAACAAATATTCCTGGTGGATTTAATTATCAACAAAGCTTAGGGGATTTTATTCCAAATCCTTCTTTTGATTATTCTAACGGAACTTGTGCAAATATATATTGCCATGGTTATTTTAAGAATGGCAATTTAAATAATGTAGTTTCATTTACTGCTCAATCTCAAGGTGCTGCTTGTGGTACATGTCACGGCGATCCTGCAACAGGAAATCCGTTACCAAAAACTTCATCTCAAGGAGGTATACACCCACCAAATCAGAATTGCGAACTTTGCCATCTTGATGTTGTTTCAGTTCAAGGTAATAATTATACAATCATTGATAAGAACAAACACATTAATGGAAAGTTAAATGTTTTTGGTAATGAGGAAACTTATTAGGACTAATTTTTATAGTTAAGTAAGAAAAGCCGCTTTTTTACAGCGGCTTTTTTGATTTACGGCCAACCTAGCGGAAAGGGAGGGACTATCCACACTCCAGAATATCTTATATATTTAGCTTAATTTCAAAGTATTTTTTAGCAACTCTCCATAATGTCTCCATCCTTTTTAAGGAATTTTCATTTTGTCCTTAAAAAAGAAAAACACCTGTTGTCCTGCCCATAATAGTTGTACAAATGCGTAAGTTAGTAAATCCATCATAAAGTACTGGTATATTGATGAGGAATTGTTACCTACGGCAACGGAGGTGAACTTATACAAACAACAGCAAATCTATTTTACTTTATTTCTGAAATCAAGACAAAAATGAAATTTTTGATAAGTACTATTAGTAAATGTAGTTCAATAATTGATCTAACTTGATTAATTGTAATCAGTAGGTTGCGGGTTCAATTCTACCTGGGTCACCTAAAATTTTAATTATTTGTTTTAAATGATTATTTGTTTAAAAAAATAGTCAATTATAAATGATTCTAATAGTTACTATAAGGCTATTTTTTCCAAAATTTTTTGTTAATATTACAAGTTCTTCATTGAGAAAAAATGATTAAGTTGCTTTTGTTTACCCCAAAATGAAAACTGTTTATTTAATAAGTACATATTCAGGAATACTATTATTTTTATTTCTATCTGAATTATTTTTTGCACAAAATAATTTAAATTCTGATCAAATTAATATTCCAACAGGCTTTCCAATAATCAAAAATTATCTTCCTAAAGAATACAAAGCACACAATCAAAATTGGGCGATCGTAAAGACAAACGCGGAATTATGTATTTCGGAAATTCAGCCGGCGTGCTTGAGTTTGATGGGCAAAACTGGAATTTGATAGAAGTAACCAATGGTATTGTTCGTTCAATGTGTTGATGATAACGGTACGGTGTTTATTGGTGCCGCAGATGATTTAGGATATTTAGTTCGTGATTCTAAGAACGCAACATTAAAATACAAATCTTTGATAAAGTATATTCCAATAAAAGAAGCTTTTGGACACGTTTGGTACACATTTTATATTGATAGCAGTGTTTTCATCATTACCAAAAATTTCATTTTTCAATTTACATTTCCAAACAACGATTACTTAAAGCCGGTTGTTAATTATTGGAAAACAAATCCCAGATATAGAATTGCCCATAAAGTTAATGAACAATTATTTGTACTTGATTCCGAAGATGGTTTACTTGCGCTTTGGTAAAATCGTTTAGTAAAATAAATGGCAGTGAAATTTTTTAGGATAACACAATCTATTCTATATGTCGCCCTATGATGATGCAGAAAAAAATTTTAATCGCAACAAAAAAGGTAATTTTTTATTTACAATGGGTCTGAATTTATTCCATTTAAAACTGAAGCAACTCAATTCTTATTAGAAAATAATATTTATTTTCCGGGTGTAAAGCTTTCTGATAATTCTTTCGTTTATAATACATCTAAAAGGGAGTGGTGTTTATTAATAGTTCAGGAAAGATTATCAGAAAATTAATATGGCAACCGGTATTCCTGATGATGGCGTAATTTATACGTTTTATTCAAATGATAAATTATGGCTGGCATTACAAAACGGAATTTCAGCAATTGATCTTCCATCACCAGTCGCATATTTAAATCAAAATTCAGGTTTAAAAGGTTCTATCAGTGACGTAAAGATTTTTAATAACAAATTATATGCTGCATCAACAGCGGGAATATTTATAGTTGATTTACAGAATCCACAATCTACACAACCACGTTTTTTAGAAATACCAAATATAACTCAAGAAGGTTGGCAGTTCTTAAAATATAAAAATAAAATCTTAACTGCATTAACAGATGGCGTTTATGAGGTTGATGGTTTAACACTTATAAAATTAAGTTCAAAATGGAGCGGCTGTTATTCAATCTATAACTCATCTTTTTTCCAAATAGAATTTATGCAGCATTAGAGACGGGTTTTGCCGTACTCGATGAAATTAATGGTGTTTGGATTGATAGAGGTAAATTAGCAGGTGTAAATACTGCTATTAGAAGTATCAATGAAGATAAATATGGTAATCTTTGGCTTGGCAGTTCTTATGATGGAGTTTATAAAGTTTCAAATCTTACACAAGATTTAAATACGTTGCCAACTATAAATCATATTTCTGATAAACATATCAAGCAAGAGGATGAAGTTAAATTATTTGAAACTAATAATGGCTTACTCTTTACAACTAAACGAGAAGTACTTGTTTTTAATGAAAGTAATCAATCATTTGAACCTGAAAAAACAATCGGGTTTAATAAGCATTTTGCAAAAGCTGAGATACTTTTTATCCTGCAAGATAATGATGGAACATACTGGGTTTCAGCAGTAAAAATTCATCAGAGCTTTTTATTGCAACTGCATTTGCTAATAATAATTATGAATGGAAAGATCTTTCCTTCCTAAAAAGTGTTATAGATTTTTCAAACAGTAATGCGGTTTTTACAATCTTTAAAGATGAAAACACGGGTGTAGTTTGGTTTTGCGGTGCAGATGGAATTGTAAGTTTTAACAGCCGCTACCTAAATAAATACGATGAGCAAAGTTCTGAATTTAATGCGCTTATTAGAAAAGTAATATTGAAAGGTGATTCGCTTTTATTTGCAGGTGATGACATTACAAAACATCGATTAGTTCTGGTGAAAAGATCAAGCTTGACCTAACTTTAATTCATTACGTTTTGAGTTTTCAGCTTTAACTTATGATGGCAATCTCAGCCAGTATCAGTACAAGTTAGATGGTTTAGATGACGATTGGTCTGCATGGACATTAGAGAGCAGAAAAGATTACACAAATCTTTCTCCGGGTAAATATGTTTTTAGAGTTAGGGCTAAAAATATTTACAATAACATTAAGCCAGGAATCAACATTTACATTTTCAGTTTTAACCCCCTGGTTTCAATCGTGGTATATGTTTTTAGTTTATTTAATTTTGTTAGGATTGATTATTTATTTGATAACAAAAGTTAGAGTTAATTATCTAACTCAAAGCAATATAAAACTTGAACACATAATTGATGAGCGAACAAAGGTTATAAGCGACCAAGCAGAAAAACTTAAACAGCTTGATGAGATTAAGTCCAGATTTTTTACAAACATCTCAAGATGAATTTAGAACTCCTCTTACACTCACACTTGGACAGCTTGAATCTGTAATGGGTTCACTTCAGGATTTAAATCTTAAGAAAAACTTCAAATGGGTTATCAAAATGCTAAAAAACTTTTACGCTTGATAAATCAGCTTTTAGAAATATCCAAAATAGAATCCGGTATGCATCATCTTAAAGTAAACAAAAAAGATATTGTTCTATTTTGTACGTCATATCTTTTTACTTTTGAATCAATTGCTGATCAAAAAGGAATTACTTTAGATTTTCAATCGCAATCAGATAAGATCACTGTATACTTTGACTCTGAAAAAATGGATAAAGTTTTTACAAATCTAATTAGCAACGCGATCAAGTTTACAAATGAAGGCGGCAAAATTGTTGTTGATATCTCAAAGAAAAAGGAGCTTAGTTTAGAAGAGCGAGAGACAGTAGAAATTGTTGTTAAAGATTCCGGGATAGGTATTCCAAAAGATCGCTTGCCGTATGTATTTGATAGATTTTATCAAGCTGATCGTGTTGATAGAAGTGATATAGAAGGTACAGGTATTGGATTAACCTTAGCCAAAGAATTGGTAGACCTGCATTCAGGTAAAATTGAAGTTGAAAGTGAGTTTGGCAATGGAACTTCTATAAAAGTTATTTTACTTTTAGGTAAAGATCATTTTAATAGTGATGAAATTTCTGAGAATTTGCAAATGAAGACTCTGATTTCGAAATTGATCCACCTCTAATACTGAAAGAAGCAGATGAAGAATTTGATAAAGATTTAAGGATGAAAAGAATATCAAAGAATCAGTTTTAGTCGTTGATGATAATTCTGATATCAGGCAATTTATTCGAGAACAACTCGAAGATTCCTTCCAGATTTATGAAGCAAGTGATGGACTGAACGGAATAAAATTAGTCTGCAGAATTAATTCCAAAATCTTATTATCACTGATGTAAGAATGCCGGGTATTGATGGTTTTGAAGTGAGTAAAAAATTAAAACAAGATGCTCTAACCAGCCATATCCCTATAATTATTTTAACGGCAAAATCTGATCAGGAAGATAAATTAACAGGACTTGAAACAGGAGCTGATGATTATCTTGTTAAACCGTTTAGTACACAGGAATTAATTGTTAGAGTAAAAAATCTAATCACAACAAGAAAAAACTTAGAGAACGATACAGCAAAACAGCAAATTTTAATCCTTCGGATGTAACCGAATCTTCAATAGATCAATTATTTTTTAGAAAAAGTAATAAAGTCCATAAATAATAACATAAGTAATACTGCATATTCGGTAGATCAACTGGCAAATGAAGTGGCTTTCAGTGTTTCTCAACTGAACAGAAAATTAAAAGCTTTAATTGATCAGCCTGCAGGACTTTATATTAGAACTATTAGATTAGAAAAAGCTGCGGAAATGTTAAGAAATAAAGTGGCATCAGTTAAAGAAATTGCATTTGCTGTTGGATTTACAGAACAATCAAATTTTGCGAAAAGTTTTAAGAAGTATTTTGGGGTTGCACCATCAGAATTTAACATCGAACAGGATCAGCCGCGTAAGTAAAAATAAATTTGAATAGGTTTATTTGAAATTTCCCCAAAAATCATCTTTGTTATCAATTTTTAGGATTCTTTCCACAATAACCAACAATATGCTTAATTCTAATAAGTCATTGATCATTTTGGATAATAGTTAGATTTAGTTTGAAGATTAAGTTTACAACTCTTAAATATTAGAAAACTATACAGATTCCCCTTGAAAAGATAAAAGTGTTGTTTTTTTGGTGTTTTAATTATTAACAAAATTAAAGGAGTGCTATGATGAAAATTAAACTTACATTGTTTTTATTGCTTTTCTTAGCTGTAAGTACAGAATTTGCTCAAAATTATCCAGCTTACCAGTGGGTTCATCCAAAACCATTCGGTACCTCAACAGGGGTTGTAAAGGTTTGGGATGCAAATAATTTTTATGCATTTGGTCAGGCAGGCACATTTGTTAAAACCACAGACGGCGGACAGACTTTCACATTAAATCCATTCGCCGGCGTACCAAATTCATTACCTTACAATACTACAAATGATATTTATGGTGCTCATTTTGTGGATATGAATACTTTTATTTGTGCGGAGTTTGGGGAGTTACAAAAACCACAGATGGCGGACAAACATTTAATCAAGTTGGTGCTGGATATTTTCCAACTTCAACTTTACGAGATATTCAGTTTATTGATGACAATATTGGTTATGTAGTTGGTACTTCTGCAACCAAAATGTCTAAAACGACCGATGGCGGTGCAACTTGGACAGTTGACCCACTTTTGCCAGCAACTACTTATTACAACGTTCACGCTTTTAGTGAAAATAGAGTTATGGTTGCCGGAAGTGTGAGCAGTACTTTTAATATCCGTTTCACAACAAACGGCGGTGTATTTTGGAATGATGCTGCTGCTGGAACAAGCACAATTTACACACTCGCTTGTTTTGATTCTTTAGTTGGATTTGCAGGTAGTTTTTCCGGACGTGCTTATAAAACCACAGATGGCGGATTTACCTGGAATCAGATGACTTCAATGAATGCTCCGACATCTTCAACTTTTAATAGTTCATTTATTGATGGCTCTACTCTTTATTTCCTTGATGATGACTCTTTAGTTTTTGTTTCATCTGATAGTGGAAACACGTTTACAACATCACAATATTTACCAACAGGTAAAACCAAACAAATAATGCGAGGAGTTGGTGTTAACGGCTCAAATATGGTTGTTGTGGGAGATAATGGTTACATGTTTACGTCTACTGATGCTGGTAATAATTGGAGTACACAGAGCGAAATAACAGCGGGTGGATTTGTTCAAGGATTATATGGTGATCAAACAGGTAAAATAATAGCAGTTGGTACAAATGGCCCAACTCAAGTTATAGTCTCTGATGATTTTGGTGCAAGCTGGAGTCCCGTTGCGTTATCATTACCTTCAGCGGATTTAAGATCATTACAAATGTTTGATGCTACAAATGGATATGCAGTTGGCAGCAGTGGTAAAGTCTGGAAAACAACAGATGGTGGTCATAGTTTTGAAGTTTATGCAGGTGCAACAACCATCCAAGCATTTAATGACGTAAATTTTTATAATACTCAATATGGTATGGTTGCGGGTAATGGTGGACAAATCTGGAAAACTACTGATTCTGGAAATAGCTGGGTTACGATCAGTAATCTTGGTAACACCACTGGACAAAATAGTATTGCGATGATTGACAGTATTTCTGCATTAGTAGCTGGTAGCTCAATAATTAATAAAACTACTGACGGTGGAACTACCTGGACACCAATTACTCCTGGCATTCCGCTTGGACCAATGTCAAGGATAAGGATGCGTTCACAATCAGTAGGGTATATGATTGGTGGTTCGGGCACAAGCCAAACTGGATATGTATTTAAAACTACCGATGCTGGAGATACCTGGACAAATATGAATTTCCCTTTTAATACGACTATGTTGTACAATATTGATTTCAGAAGTGATTCTGAATATGTTGTTGTTGGTTATAGTGGCGGTGTTTTCCACACAACAAATGATGGACAAAGCTGGAACCAAATTAATCTTGGATTATTAAACGTTGTTCAAAGCCAGGTTATTGGTGTTAATTTTATAAGTGCAGACACTGTCATCGTTGGCGGTAACGGATCAAGCGTTGTTAAAATTGCTCTTGACCCAATTGTGCCAGTTGAACTTTCTTCATTTATAGCAAATGTAAATTCAGATAACATTTCATTAATCTGGACAACTGCAACAGAATTAAATAACCGCGGATTTGAAGTTGAGAGAAAAGTCTCCACATCAAATGATTGGACCAACTTAGGATTTATTGAAGGACGTGGAACAAGCAGTGAACCAAAAACTTATGTTTACCAGGATTTCAATGTAAATTCAGGAATCAGTTATAACTATAGAATCAGACAAACTGATTATGATGGAAGCGCAACAGTTTACAATCTTGCAGAAACTGTTACATTTGGAACTCCTGTTAATTTTGACTTAGCACAGAATTATCCAAATCCATTTAACCCAAGTACAACAATATCATTTTCAATTCCACTAAAATCAGATGTAAGTGTAAAGATATATGACGTACTTGGAAACGAAGTAACAACATTGGTTAATGAAACAAAAGAAGCAGGAAGATATAGTGTAGACTTTAATGCTTCAAAATATTCAAGTGGAGTTTACTTCTACACAATAAAAGCTGGTAATTTTACAGAAACTAAAAAGATGACGTTAATTAAATAGCCTCAAATTAACGTCGTATTAGTCCCGAAGAAATATTTTTTCGGGGCATAATATTTTTAATTTTGATTAGTTCTAAAAGATATGCACACAACAAAGCTGATCATTTATTTTCTGATGTAAACAGACTTGATAATCTTCTTAATCCATAACTACACTCACACAAAAAAACTTTTATAAGCCATTAGATGATGGCTTATTTTTTATCTGCTGATATAATAAGGTCTCCAAAAAGTCTCCAAACCTAGTTAAATTAGGGTGTATTTGAGTGAACTAGGGAGAATAAAAATGCGAAAACTGCTTAAAATCCAAGTCTTCGCATATAGAAATCAGGAAGCCGAAAGTGAGGGATTTTAACCCTCGATACCAGTTACCCGGTATAACAGTTTTCGAGACTGCCGCATTCAGCCACTCTGCCACCTTTCCAAAATAAACTGAACAAAATTAACAAAATAAATTTTATTTGCGGCTTAATGTCAAAGAAAGTTTTGTCAAGTTAGATTGATTAGATATATTTGACACGCAAATTCGGAGAGGTGCAAGAGTGGCTGAATTGGCTACCCTGGAAAGGTAGTGTATCCGCAAGGGTACCGTGGGTTCGAATCCCACCCTCTCCGCCCCGTAAAAAATAAATGCGAAGACTTGGATTTTAAGCAGTTTTCGCATTTTTCATTTCTGCAAAACCTCCCAGATACACTCAAATTCACCCAAATTTTACCTGGTTTGGAGACATTTTGGAGACATCCTCTATTACTTAGAATATAAAAACCACTTGATAATTAAAACTGCTTTATGAAAACTATTCCATCTATCTTCAACTACTAACCATTATCACTTCTAAAATAATTTAACTATTGACTCTTAGTTTCAAACTTTCTATTCTTATTTACTAGGAGGTGAGAGGGATGAAGAAAGAGATAATAAAATATAGCGACGACTTTAAGCTTACTGTTATAAAACTTTTGGAAGATGGGACTTTAGAATCAATAGAGGCTGCAAGGAGAATGTTTAATATAAAAGGTTCTAGCATTATCAGTCGTTGGATTAAGAAGTATGGTAAGGAAGATATTCTCCCAAAGGTCAGGATGCGAAGAATGGTTGATGAGGTTGATAATTATAAAGGCACTGATTTATATGAGAAGATTTTAATTCGTTTGCAGTAGGGTGGAGTGAGATACAAGAGTTAATAAAAAACCCCCAAAAATTTTTAACTTATTTTTTGTTTAGCAATCTCCATATCTATCGTTTAAGAATATTATAACACCAATTCATCTATATTTGGTTAAAAGAAATTAATTTTATCATACTCTAACAATAATTAATAGATATCAAATCTTGTTATATCATTTAACCATTGTTAGTGTTTTCGACACTTTTTTTATTTAGTTATTTATTTTCTAAAACTGCTTGACATCAAAACCTATATTATGTATGTTGTCATACAAGTTATAAAAAATCTTTATTTATTGGCAAAAAAAAGTACAGCTTGATGAAAAAGAAAATGGAGTTAGTTTTATGAAGCTAACAACAAAAAACTTAACTATCTTTGAAAGATGCGATGATTAAAATTTTACTCATTGTTTCCTCCAATATAATACCAACCTTGAACTGCTCTTCTAATAGACTCTCAAACAATAAATCTGAAATTAAAAAAAAATCAAAATTCTTATCGGTTATTTCCGGAGAACTGCAATGATATTTAAAAAAATTGTGCCTTTCGTTTTTGCTGTTTCAATGCTCCTTTCAATCAATTTATTTGCGGGTGATACTGGTAAACTTGCCGGAAAAATCACTGACAAGTCTAATGGGGAAGCCTTAATTGGAGCAAATATACTTTTTACAGCAGAGTGGGTGGACGGTAAAGAACAAACATTACAACAAAATCTTGGCGCGGCATCTGACATAAATGGCGAGTATTATATTCTCAATATTCCCTCCGGAACTTACAATGTCAAAGTATCATATATTGGTTATAGAGAAGAAATAATAACAAAGATAAAGATTGTTATAGACAGAACAACCAGGATAGATTTTGAGCTGACTCCGGAATCATTCGAGACTTAAACAGTAGAAAAAGATTTAACGGCCACAAAACAATCGTACAATTTAGATGATTTGGGAAACTTACCGGGAATAAATGATATCGATGATATTCTAAAACTTCAGGCTGATGTTGTTGGTGGTCATTTTCGTGGTGGTAGAAGTGGTGAAGCTGGATATTTTATTTCCGGTTCAAGTATTACTAATCCTTTAAATAATGAAAAATCATTTGAACCAATCAGTTTTGCTTTAGACCAAGTGGAGGTCTACACAAGTGGTTTTAGTGCTGAATATGGAAACGTGCAATCAGGTGTTATAAATATTATACAAAAAGAAGGTGGAAGTACATGGAAAACAAATGCAGAAGTTTCCAGTTCTAATCCTTATTACAAAACTTTTGGTGGTAGTGTTTATAGTACAAGAAACCAGACATTTTTTGATATGTTAAATAATCCAGATGAATGGTTGGATGGTACAGATCCAAAATCCGGTAAAGTTCTTTGGACATATTTTGGACTAAATTTTCCGGAAAACTATTTACCACCTGTTCCAATTACTTTTCCTCCAACTAAACTAACAAGGGCAGATTCGTTAAAAACCTCTGAACTTGTTAGAAAAATGTGGCTACAAAGCTTAAAGAACATAGGTTTAGAATATGATAAACCTGATTATAGATTTAATTTTTCAGTTGGTGGACCGTTAACTAAAAATTTAAACTTATTTTTTGCAACTACTCAAAATGTTGTAAATCCTTTTTTGCCTTCTGTTGAGCCAGATGTTCAAAGGCAAATAATGAGTAATGTAGTATTTAGACCATCATCTGAACATAAGTTTAAGGTAACCTTAAATTATAATCATCAGGACAGGAATGTCTTTACTTCTGATTTCTTTAGATGGTTTGAAAGACAATTGGATGTTACGTTTAATACCTTGGAGAGCAGACAAACTGCAATTGAGTGGAATTATTTTGCCTCAAAATCAACCTTTTATGATTTTAAACTAAGTAATCTTTATGTAAAAGATGAAGACCGAATCAATTTGCTAAAAGATGATCAGTACTCAACCGTATTTAATGATTTTAGTAATTGGAGATTTTATACAAGCCCGGCAGGACAAACCGTTGGAAGTATGAACACAAGTGCAGGAAAATCTAAATCCAATACCTACAATTTAATTGCAAATGTTACAAGTCAGCTAAATACAACAAACTTATTAAAGGGTGGGGTGTCATTTTCTTATTATGACATCAATGTTGATAACCGTTTGAGTGCAACAAATGCTTCTTCACTAAGATCAGAAAATTATCATGTTTTTCCTATTGAAGGTTCATTTTTTCTCCAAGACAAATTGGAATTTGAAGGTTTGATTACAAATATTGGTTTAAGATTAGATTATTATGATTTTAACACGACTTATTACCTTGATAAGTATTCACCTTATCGAAATCCTAATTATGATAAAACGAATCCTACTTCATCGTATTATGACAAATCTTTAGCAGCAACAAAAGAAACTAAAATTGAAACTTTTTTACAACCTCGTATAGGAATATCATTTCCTGTTTCAGAACAGACAGTCCTTCATATTAATTATGGTGTATTTACTCAAAGACCAGCCTTTGAATACATTTTCGTAAATCGCTTTAAACTAGAAGGAACTCCGAATTATGTAAGATTAGGTAATCCTGAACTTAAACCTGAGCGTACAATAATGTATGATTTCGGAATTGTTAGAGCCCTTCCTGGTGGATTGCAAATAGATTTAAGTGCTTATTTAAAAGATGTTAGTAATCTAATCCAATATGCGATATATGAAGACGTTGGTGGTAATCAATACCAAACATTTGATAATAAAGAATATGCGGATGTAAAAGGATTTCATATAAGTATTGAAAAATATTCAAGTTGGTTAAACGGTTTCTTAAGATATAATTGGGAATCGACAACAGGAAAAAGCGCCCAAGTTATAGGACCTGTTAGCAGAGCAGTTTACTATGAAAACGATCCGCAAAGGACTATAGTCCCATCTCCTGAAGATATTCCACTTGATTATGATCGAACTCATAAATTGGTAGGAAATCTTAGAATTTTAGCTCCTGATGATTTCGGGTTTGCTGTCGGTGATTTTTATCCATTGGCTGGTATTTCAGTTAGTGCCACATACAAGTTTGCTACAGGAAGACCATTTACCTGGGATGCCACAGGTCAAGGTTTAAGGTATAATCAACGAACTCCGGATGAGAATGACCTTTCACTAAGAATTGATAAATCGTTTTCAATTAATAATGTTAGTTTCAATATTTATTTAGAGGGTTACAACATTCTAAATCAGCAAGTCTTTGATTACGACAATACATTTTCTGAGAGTGCAGACAATCCTTATAGACAGAGATACATTGAAAACCGGGAAGAAATTTTTACAGAAACCGAATTTGCACCTTATGTAACAGATATTGAAGCCTATCTAATTGGTAATCAACCAAGACATTTTAGACTTGGTTTGACAGTTAAGTTTTAAAGTTTAACAGGAGTTTGTTATCAGATGAAAAATAAATCACTTACAATTCTTTTAATTTTATTTGCTTTCAACTTGTCAGCAATATTTGCACAAGTAAGAGATTCTAAAATTCACACTCGCGGAATGTTGCACGAAACGGTTTTTAATGATGGCAGTATTGGAAGAGCTTGGCTTTATGGCGCTGGTGGTGAAAAGATAAGCTCACCCTGTTTTGAATGGCCTCCAAGATCAAAAACTGTAATTAATGGAATTGAATATAGCGGGCAGCACAATATTTTGGGTGCCGGTGTTTATATAACAGCTAATGAAAAAGGCAATCCTGGAATTCCAAATAGATTATTTTCATTTTGCGGAGCAATTGGTACAAGTAGTGGTGCAGAATTACCAATCGGTAGATGGAGTTTTCCTATCTCTTTAGAAAGAATTGAAAATTACCCGCTATTACCTGATGGTTCTTTAAATCCTAATTATAACCCCGATGAAGCAGAAGAAATAATTATTAATAAATTTTCTACTAATGTTGGAATTACCGTTACACGTACATCGCGCGCTTGGAGTTATCCTGAATATGATGATATGATAATTTATGAATATGAACTTGAATATACCGGTGATACTGATGGGGATTTATCCACAATCGAAAGAACTGTTGATCTTGTTGATGTTTTATTTACAATCAACTATGGTTTTTCACCCTCAATGCTTGGATACCAGAGAAATTACGGTGAGTGGAAATATGATGGTGGTATGTACCGTGGTGATAACAGACAATCTTTCGATCCTGATTATTGGCTGACATTTAATCAAACAACACATACCGGTGCACCTGATAAAGGTGTCGAAAACTTATTTGCAAAACCTGAGCCAAATAAAGAATTATTTCTTGAATTTGCAAATACTGGTTTAAATGGTGGTGGATTTCTTAGTCCACAAGCACCAGGATATTGTATGTTGTACTGGGACATCGATCATTTAGCAATAGTAGATAGAGTTAATACTGCTAGAAATGAATCTGAATACATCAGTTATATGTTAAGAGATGCAGGTGGAAATTACTTCGAGACCGATGCAAATGATCATATTCTACAACCCTGGCAAATGAAAGGTGAGAGTGGTAATACAAGACCAGATAAAATTATGGACAGAGCAACGACCATGGATGAGAGATGGTGGACTGTTTATGGAGAAGTGGGTGCTCCTATTGGCACTCCATCAGATGGAGGAAGATTTGTTCTTCCAGGTGGAAGAACTTGGAAAGGACGCGCAAGATTTGAATGGGACGAAAGTTATAACGGAATTGCTGTCTATAATGGGTTTGGTCCATATGTTATGAAGCTTGGTGATAAATTAGAATTTGCATATGCGGAAGTTGTTGGCTATGGCGGAACTGCTGGTAAAACAATTTGTGGCGGTCAAACTGATGTACAGTTTTATCCCATCAGAACTATGAATAAAAAAATAGTTTTGAATGGTGAAACTGTTACTGAACACTATCTCGATGATTTTGGATACCCGGACTATATTAACTCGGATGTGATAAGTGTTAATCAGGTTGCACATAATGCGTGGGAAACATATTTAGGTACAGATATTCCTTATGATTCAACGAGAATGGGTCCGGCAGGTGGGATGTTATTTCCGGAATTGAATCCTAAACCATCAATGAATACAGAAAAATATAAAATACCTATTACAGTACCAGCTCCAATAATTAGTGTTGAGAATACTTCTTCTGCTACAGTTAAAATTACTTGGAACACCGCTGCCGAAAATTTTACTCATACGAGATTAACAGGAACTATTACTGGATATAAAATCTGGCGTACTGATTATGGAATGGGACCTTGGAAGCTTATTGCAGAGTTACAAAAAGGAGAAGTAAATACAGAAGGATTGTATGAGTTTATTGATGAGGACGAGACCTTTAGACTTGGTGAAGGAAAGTATTATTCTGTAACGTCTATTGATAATAACAATAAACAAAGCGGTAAGACGAATATCAATTATCACGTAAAAAATGTTAGGTCTGTTGATAAGTTAGGAGAAGTTTATGTTGTACCAAATCCATTTATTGTTAATTCTGGATTTACTGGACTGGCACAAGAAAATGCAATAGGCTTTTATGGACTTCCAGAAAAATGTACTATAAGAATATTTTCATACTCCGGACAACTTGTTGAAACTATTGAACACAATGAACTAGTTTTCTCAACTGCTTGGTTTCAAGTAACTAGAAATGATCAAGATATAGCTTCAGGTGTTTACTTTTTTGTGATTACTACACCCGAGGGTGATACCAGTACCGGAAAATTTGTGGTAATTAAATAATTTTTTATAAGCGAGTATTTAAAATGAAGATTAAAATAATTGCTGCCTTACTAATAATAAATTCTACATTTTTATTCCCTCAAGGCGGAGGCATAGATAAAGTAGGCACAACCTCTTTTCAATTTTTAAAAGTAATGCCTGGTGCCCGATCAACAGGGATGGGAGAATCTTTTATATCTGTTGTGAACAACTCAGAAGCAGTTTTCTGGAATCCTGCTGCTTTAGTTAAAGTAAATAATTTTGATGCATCCTTTTATTATGTTGATTACTTTTTAGATGTATCTCATCTTGCTCTATCAGCCGCATACTCCATTGAAGATTTTGGAACGCTTGGTTTGCAGGTTCAAGTAAATGATATCGGAGATATTCCTGTTACCAGAGTGGATAATTTGTACAGAGATCCAGTAACTGGTGTTTATAATCCTGGTACAACTGGTGAAACTATGAGTCCTGGTTTTACCGTAGTTGGTTTGTCATATGCAAAAAGTTTAACAGATAAGTTTTCATTTGGTTTATCGTTTAAAGTTGCTCACGAAAATTTAGTCGCCGAATCAGCTACTTCATGGATGCTTGATGGTGGTCTGATTTATCAGACTGGTTTTAAAACTATAGATGTTGCAATTGCATTAAGAAATTTTGGACCAGAGGTAAAATTTGTACATAAAGGTTATCCGCTTCCACAAACTTTAACTTTAGGAATTTCAGCTTATCTATTTACAGATCAAAACTCACTTATTTCAGATATTAAAGATCAGGGATTATTGATATCTTATAATTTATCGCAGCCTAGAGATTACAGTCAGCAGCACAATGTTGGACTAGAATATTCGTTCTCCCAGATGCTTTTTTTAAGAGCAGGTTATAAAATCAATTATGATGAAGAAGGTTTAACTCTTGGTGCTGGTGTAAATTATCAGGGATATAGAGTTGATTACTCATTTAACGATTATGGAGAATTTCTTGGAAATGTTCACAGATTTACTCTTGGTTTTAATTTTAATTAATTAAGGTTTTCCGGAGATGGAAATGCACAAAAATATTAGACATAGTTTTAAATTTGTTTGCTACAGCATGCTATTGCTTGGCATTTTTAATGTTTCAGTTTTATCTCAACATAGAGGTGATAATTTATCATTTCAAGGATGGTCTGAGGAAAGTAATAATGGTGTGCAATCAATTGCAATGGGCAGGGCTTATACGTCCATCTCGGGAGATGTAAACTCACTGTTTTGGAATCCCGCAGGATTGATTGGACTTAAAGGACCTCAGTTTTCTATTTCTGGAAATACATATGACAAAATTTGGAGAGAAAATCAGGATTATAGACCCAATAGACAATTTGTAAATCTTGCTTTTTATCTTGATGGTCTGTATGTACCAGATCCAGCTAATAATGGCGTTTGGGATAATGAAATATTTTTTGATACCACGCAATCTTATATCATTAGTGATCCAAAATTTGGATTAGATGAGTACAGCGAAGAAGCTGCCGATTGGCAAGTTAAAAAAAACGGAACAGTTTTTAATAATGTTTCCGGGGCTTATCCATTTATAATTGCAGAACAGTCCTTTGTAATATCAGCGGCATACGCTACTCAAAATAGAATTCTAGATTATGATCGCAATACGACTTATTTAAATCCACATATCGGTTCTGATGAATATGGTGCAGTAATCGAACGAATTACAGCTGCGGAAGACAGCGTAAGAGTAAATTGGTCTGATTATAATCGTATGAGAGAAGGCGATCTTAAAAATATTTTATTTGGATTAGGTTATGAAGTTAATGAAAATATTAAAGTTGGTTTTAGTTTAAATTTATTGTCTAGCCAATCAGATGAATCACAACAAATAAGTCAAATTGGCTATTTTGATCTTGTTGGTGGACCAAACAGATTTAAATTTACTTATGATTCTGTTGATGTTAGTACAAGAGGTACATCTGATTTTTCTGCAACCAAACTAAACATTGGAACAATATTTAATCTTAACGCATTTTCGTTTGGTGTAAATATTGGATTACCATATACTGTTACAAGGGATTGGAGTAACACAATAACTACTACAGATTCCGGACTAATAACCACAGAATCCAGATCAGGTAAAGATGAATTATCGGTTCCTATTTCTTATTCTTTTGGAATTAGTTTTAAACCTGTTGAAGAAATTACATTCGCTTTTGATTTAAGAAAAACTAATTTCAGTAGTGCTGAATTTAGTTTTGCCGCTCCAGACAGTACTCACAGAGGGTGGGTGAATCAAACTGTTATTGGTTTTGGTGTAAACTATAAAGCTTTCGACTTTTTATCCCTACTTGCAGGTTATAGATATCTTACAGATACTTTTGTACCTGACGGAGCCGGAATTAAGGATAGTGGACCCGGAACCAATATATATTCTGTGGGTTTGAGCGCATCATTTTTAATAGGCAGATTTGACTTTGCATATGAATATAGATTTATGAAATACAATGAAATTTATTATAGCAGCACAAACTATTCATACGAAGCTTTAAGCAATTTCCATTTTGGATATACAATTACTTTGTAAAAGATTTTCTATTAGCTTTTTGTCATAATTAATTACTTTCATAAAAAGGAGAAAAAAATGAACAAAATGAAACTGTTTCTTAGTGCACTATTTTTTACTGCACTTCTTATAGCCCCAACTAACGGGCAGCACATTAGCATTCAGCCGAATGTTCCAGGACAAAGTATTAATGATGTTATTACTTTTCTCAATACAAATCCTGGTTTTGCAGATACATTAATTCTTGAAACTGATGGTGGTATCTATCCAATATTCCCTGCTGAAATTCAAGTTCCTTTAGTTATAAGAGGAAACGATGGTACAAATAATAAACCAATTATCGTTACGCATAGCACTGCCGGAGCAAGAGTTATATGGCCAAGAAACGACCTTACTTTGAAGGATTTAATTATTGATGGCTATGATGCTGCTACCACAACTTATGATTCAATTAGATATATTATGCAAATCTCAACAACTGCTGGAAGTTTTAATGAAACACCAGACATTAAAGTTTATGATTGCGAAATTAGAAACGTTTATAGATATGCTAACCCTGAATTTAGCGAGGATGGAAATATTTTCGATATCGCTACGACTGCTAGATGCGGTGATGTGATTTTTGAAAGAACTACTTTAGCAAATACTGGAGATGAAGCATTACGATCAATCAACACTCACAAAACGCCGGTTGCTCTTGATAATAAATGTTGGGACTCTTTTACAGTTCGTAATTGTACATTTAAAAATATTCGAGGTTCCTCAATCAAAATTGAAAGTGATGGCGATTCAACAACGGTGGATGGTGATGGGGTGATTGAAAATAATACTTTTTATGGCTGTTATAGAAGAGTTATTTGGGAAAGAGAATTTGCCAATTCTGTTATGCGAAATCTTTTAATTACTTACAGCATTACAGGAAATGATGCTACACTTGGAGGTGCAGGTACTTTGGTTTCATTTCAAAGAGAGGGCTCAACTCTAGCAAATGTAGATTCATTTGCTTGTCAAAGAATAGTAGGTCTTGATACAGTAAAAATTAATGATGGTGCTTATCGCGCTGAAACACCTAGTTCGTGGTCATTCTGCTCACAAACTGGGACAATTGATTTAGCTACGTTATACGGAATAGACCCACAATTTGTTGACCCTACTAATGGTAATTTTACAATTCCACAGGGTAACACGTTGTTAACACTTGGACATGATGGATTAGCCATTGGAGATAGGAGATGGACAGGGCAATTAACAGGAATTAAAGAAATAAACAATGGACAGGTTCCATCTGATTTTTCATTATCTCAAAATTTCCCAAATCCATTTAACCCCCAAACAAAAATTCAATTTACTTTAGCTAATCCTAGTAATGTTTCTTTAATTGTGTATAATGTTGTTGGAGAAGAAGTAACCAAACTTGTTAATGAATTCAAAAACTCTGGAAGTTTTGAATATACTTTTGATTCAGCTGGTTTATCAAGTGGAGTTTATTTCTACACTTTGAAGACTGATAATTTTGTTTCTACAAAAAAAATGATTGTAATGAAATAATTTCTTTTGCCGGATGTTTAACGACATCCGGCATTTCCTAACCTTTCACGGAAAATTAAATGAGATCAACCTTAACAACATTTACACTAATTACTTTATTGATACTTGCTAATTTCAGGCTAGAGGCAACGTCTTATGTTGTAGCTAATGTTCAAGAATTTAATAGTGCAGTGTTGGTCGTTGTTCCGGGAGATTCAATTGTACTTAAAAAAGGCAATTGGGTAGATGTAAGATTAATTTTTCGTGGTAATGGTACTGTGAATAATCCTATTACTTTAACTACTGAAGAACCTGGGCGAACCTATATTACTGGAAATTCTAATCTTAGAATTTATGGTGATTATCTAATTGTTGATGGCCTTTTCTTTAAAGATGGTAAAAGTCCCTCAGGTTCGATTATCGAATTCAGAAATGGCAGCTCAGAGTTAAGCAATTACTCACGTTTAACAAATACTGCAATTATAAATTATAATCCGCCTTCAACTTCTACAGATTACAAATGGGTATCACTTTACGGATCAAATAATCGAGTGGATCATTGCTATTTTGTTGGAAAAAATCACAGTGGAACTTTACTGGTTGTGTGGATGGATAGCAGTCCCGATTTTCATACGATTGATCACAACTACTTTGGATACAGGCCTGAGTACGGTGCAAACGGTGCTGAGACTATCAGAATTGGTACAAGTGATTGGTCTATGTACAACAGTAATTGTATTGTTGAGTATAATTACTTTGAAGAGTGTGATGGTGAAATAGAAACTATCTCCAATAAGTCCTGTGAAAATATTTATAGATATAATACTTTTTATCGTACTGCAGGAACTTTAACATTACGTCACGGAAATCGTTGTGAGGTATATGGAAATTTCTTTTTTGGTGATAATAAGACAAGTACAGGTGGAGTTCGAATAATTGGTGAAGATCATAAAGTTTACAATAATTACTTCTCTGATTTGAAGGGAACAGGTTATTGGTCTGCTCTGGCGATGGTAAACGGTGTCCCAAACTCACCTTTAAACAGATATTTTCAAGTTAAAAATGCTCTTGTAGCATACAACACGTTTGTAAATAACATGAGTAATTTTGATATAGGTACGGGTAAAAGCACTGAACAATCCTTACCTCCCCTGGATTGCAAAATTGCAAATAACTTAGTGCAATCTCAGTCTTCTCCAATCATTACTTATACAGATCAGCCCATAAATTTAATTTATGAAGGAAATATTATGTTCGGTGCCAATCTTGGTATTCCGCAGCCTTCAGGAATTACAATGGTTGATCCTCAAATTGAATTTGCTGCTGATACCGTTTGGAGAATTACTCAAAACAGTCCTGCAAAAGATAGTTCTTTTGGAGTATATAACTTAGTCGCTGATGATTTTGACGGTCAGAAAAGAGATACTCTGAAAGACATCGGGTGTGATGAGCTTTCGACTGAACCTACAACCATAATAAGAGCTAGTCGGTTGAATACAGGGCCAACATTTCTAAATTTTATCCTGAGTGGCGGAAATATTATTACAGTTGGTGCTGGTGTAGACTCATTGTTCAATGCAATTCAAAATGCTCAGAATTATGATATCTTTGAACTAACAACTAGCGGCGGAGCATATGAGAACTCAAGTGTAATTGTAGTTAATAAAGAAATTGAAATACGCGGTGCAGCTGGATTACAAACATTACCAATAATTTTAAATGTTAGTTCAAATAACAGTGAATCTGTATTTGAAATTAGTGTTGGTGGTAGACTAAGAATTTCTAAAGTGGAATTAAACGGTGGCGGCGGTACTCTTAATTATAAAGAAGCAATCATCAAAACCCAGTCTTCTAGTCTCTCAAACTTTTATATAATTGCTGAGGATTGTTATTTTAATTCTGTTGGTGGAAATGGTACTGGTAGTTTCTTACTGGCATCACCTTTCACGGTGGCTGATTCAATTATATTAAAAAAATGTTTGTTTACCCGTTCAGAAGGTGTTGGGATTAAACTGGACGATGAAAGTATTAGTTCTGGTAGATATAATGTTAAAAAGTTTACGCTTGAGAATTCAACATTATGGAATCTGAACAAAGAAGCTGTTAGTATTTATGGAGGTGATACACTTGAGGCAACACCGGGACCTGTAATTAATATTAATCATTGTACTTTTGATAGTATCGGACTTTCCGGTACTAGGCTGCTCAGTTTTCCTGAAGCGCATAACACTACTGTTAAAAACTCAATTTTTAGCAATTCAAATTGTAACAGTGAATCTATTTTAATCTCGGGTACTAGTTCTCAAATATCCTTCTCAGATACATTCAATGTTGGTTCATTTGTTTTAGAAAGAAATTCTTCCGCTGTATTTGTAATTTTAGGCTTCGATCCTTTATATCAATCAGGTCCTTCAGGTTATTATATGCTTTCAAGCAGTTCACCTCTGCTCGGAAAAGCAAGTGATTGGAGAGCTATGGGTGATTTGAGATGGGATCCAACTCTAACCGCTATAGTTGAGGACAATTCTGTAATTGCACAGAGCTTTTATATGATGCAAAATTATCCAAATCCATTTAATCCCGTTACCAATATAACATTTAACGTTGTTACCGATGGAAACTTAACTTTGATGATATATGATTTAACGGGTTCATTGGTAAAAACAATTGCCAATGGATTTTACATATCGGGTTCTCACACAATAGCATTTTATGCAAATGATCTTCCAAGTGGAATTTATTTTTATAGGTTACAGCAAGGAAATAACAGCTCAACAAAAAAAAATGATTTTACTTAAGTAAATGATTACTAAAAGATTAAATATTAATAAAGTATTATTCACATCACTTATTCTTACGTTATCTGTAACTGCACAAACAACTTGGGAATCAACACGAGTGTTTTTTGAGAATGATAAATTAAAATACACTTCCGATGCTGAAGGAAACAAGATACCAGATTTTAGTTATGCAGGTTATAAAAATAGTGAAGTTGAAATTCCATTCGTGCAATCTGTCCTTACGATCTCTCCAATAGTTGGTGATAACACACTTCATATTCAGACAGCTCTAAATCAGGTTGCTGCTTTACCGCCTAATTCTGATGGGTTTAGAGGCGCACTTTATATGGAACCTGGAATTTATAATGTATATGGCACGATCAGATTAAATATAAGCGGAGTTGTGATAAGAGGTGCGGGGGATGGTGATGATTCTACATCCAATACAATTATTGTTGGGAGAGAAAACAATCCTGCTCAACGTTCGATAATAATTGCTGGTGGTGGAGGAACTTCTAAATGGTTTGATCAGGTAAGCGGTACTAATAAAAATATTATTTCCGATACAGTTTTTGTTGGTGATAAAGAATTTTATGTTGAAGATTCATCTCCTTATTCTGTAGGAGATAATATTATAATATTTCATCCATCAACAGATTCTTGGTTATTATCAATACAATACGGTGGTACTCACTACACAGAGTCTGGTGCCGAAGTGGGTGTTGATTTACCATGGGTGCCAGGACAGGAAAACATAGTTTACAATAGATATATAACAGCAATTGATGCTAATAAAATTACAATTGATGCACCTGTCTTTAATACATTATTTAGAAGCTTATCTCAGTCTTATATTTATAAATATGCTCGCAGTGGTATTGTAACAAACATCGGTGTTGAGAATTTAAGAATAGACATAGAAACTGCTGGCGGTCTAGATGAGAATCATGCCTGGCAGGCAATTGATATGTATCAAATAGAAGATGCTTGGGTTAGAAATTGTACTATGCTGCATTTCGGGCAATCAGCCGTAAGAACAAATACTGCAACCAGAATAACTATAGATAGTTGTAATGCGCTTGATCCTATTAGCACGATAGAAGGAGAGCGAAGATATAACTTTAACGTGTATACTGCTTCACAATTAATACTTTTTAAAAATTGCAGTGCTACAAATGGCAGACATCATTATGTATCCAATGGGTATAGCTACACTTCCGGATGTGTTTTTTTAGACTGCACTTCTTCAGGTGCTTATACAAGCAGCGAGGGACATCGAAGATGGAGCCAAGGTTTATTATATGATAATGTTGTTGATTTAAATGGTCCAAGGGCAGGTTTAAATGCAAGATTACTTGGATTATACAACAGAGGTTATTACGGGACTAGTCATGGATGGTCGGTAGCCCATTCGGTTGCATGGAATTGTGATGTAGCAAATGGAGATTTAATTGTTCAAAAACCTCCTACTGCACAAAATTATGCTATAGGTTGTTCAGGGGCGAGGATAACAGGGCAGTATCCACCAGCACCATTCAATGATCCGCAGGGATTTATTGAAGGCAGTAACCAATTAGGATTAAATCCCAGATCACTTTTTCTTGCCCAGCTGGAAGATAGACTTTCTGCAACTTCAGTAGAAAATTTCAATTATAATAAAAATGATGGTAGTCAGTATTCTCTCTTTCAGAATTATCCAAATCCCTTTAACCCTGAGACGACAATATCCTTTTCAATTCTTAATGAAGAAAAAATTTCTATTTCCATTCAAAATATATTAGGTGAAAAGATTGCTCAGTTGGTTGATGAGGTAAAACCAAAAGGGTTATACTCAATAAATTTTAATGGGCAAAATTTATCGAGTGGTGTCTATTTCATATCATTGGAAGCAATTCAATTTCATCAAACAAAAAAAATGATTTTAATAAAATGAGTAGGTTCTATTTATTAACAAACAAGGAGAGTGACAATGAAAGCTTTTAAACTGTTTCTATTATTAACTGTATTGTTAATCGGAGCACAGTTAAATTATGGCCAGATAGTATCTGCTGGCGATGGCGGCTGGAATCAAACTACTACCTGGGTTGGTGGTGTTGTACCTAGTGCTGCAGATAATGTTGTTATTGATCATACTGTAACTTTAGATGTTCCAAATGCTGCTTGTAATGATCTAACCATAAATAACAAATTACGATTTGCCATTGATGGAACTGTAACTGGTCTTACAGTTGGTGGTAACGTAACTGTTAACGTAGGCGGCGTATTCCGTGTTGAATCAAGAAACCCCGCAGGTACAGCTAATACTTTCATTGAACATACTATGGATTTACTGGGTGATTTAACAAATAATGGAGTAATTGATTTCCGTGGTGGAAGTAATGGTGGTGGTACAGCAAATGGTGTTTTACTTGCATTTAGTGGAACAACTAATTCAACTATTTCCTTAACTAGCACAACATACCAAGCAAGCGTTGAAGAGTTTAATAGCATTACTATTAATAAGACTGGCGGAGCAAAAGTAATTTTAGCTGCTGGTAATTTATTTCAATCTAACAATTCAAGCACGGGCGGTGTTGTACTCACTTTAACAGACGGCATTATTGAAACAGGTACAAACCATTGGGCATTTTTAAGAACAGGCTCATCAGGAATAGTTGGCGGTTCTGACAATAGCTATTTTAGTGGAATATTGGGACGTGGAGTTTCTAATGGCGGTGGTTCGGTAGAATTTACTTTCCCGGTAGGTGAAGGTACGAAATTTAGACCAATAACCATTAATATTAGTGCTCCTGCAAACGCAACCGGACATTATTTTTGGGTGAATATGTTATCTGGTAATGCTAATACAGGTAGCAGCACATTTACTGGTGGCATTGATAAAGTATCCACACTAAGATATTATGAAGCCGGATATTTACAGAATGCCGGCTCTGCATCTTCGCAAGCGGTTTATAAATTAAGCCCAACTTATTCCACAGATGATGGTGTTGCTGTGGGTAATATGGATTTACGTGTTGCATATTCATCAGATAACCGTGCAACTTGGAATGGTATTGGTCCCTTAGACCACTTAACCGATTTGACTAATGTACCAACTACAATTTCAAGTGATTCTCTCAGCGCAGCACTTGTAGTTAGTACAGGTACAAGCATTTTTATTTCTCTAGCTAATGCAACAGGTGGCGTAAATACCATTCCGGTAGAACTAATTTCGTTTACTTTAACCAACAACAACGGTTTAGTTAAATTAAATTGGAATACAGCTACTGAATTAAATAACAGAGGATTTGAAATTGAAAGAAGTATAGATAATTCAACCTATACTAAAATTGGTTTTGTAAGCGGGTTTGGTACAACAACTGAAGAGAAATACTATTCTTTTGTAGATGAAAATGCAACCAATGGAATATATTATTATCGATTAAAGCAAATCGATTTTGATGGATCAGTTAATTATTCAAAAGTTATAAGTTCAGATGTTTCTGCCCCGGCAGAATTTGAATTGAAACAGAACTATCCAAACCCATTTAATCCATCTACAAGAATTAATTATTCTATTATAGAATCAGGTTTGGTAAAATTATCAGTTTACAATCTTCTTGGTGAAGTAGTAGGCATTCTAGTTAATCAAAATCAAGAAGCTGGCTCCTACAATGTACAATTTGATGCATTAAATCTACAAAGTGGAGTTTATTTCTATAAACTGGAATCTGGTAATCAGATTCAAACTAAAAAAATGATGCTGATTAAATAATATTTTTAATGAAGCATACTGTATTAAATGCAGTATTGCTTCATTCTTATTTCCACTTTATGTCTGTTTGAGAAGTATGGAGATTTTTTTTTCAAGGAATTGATTTTTATAATAAAGAAAAAATTAACACCCAATGATATGACAAGTATTACAAGTATAAAAATAATCATTGCTGTTTTTACAGTCGTTGTGCTGATTAATTCACCTATCTATTCACAGGCGATACTAGAAGCTGATGGCCCTGGTAATACTTATGAATTAATCAACAGCGTTTTAGCACCGGGCTACGATGTTGTTGAACATCCCGAATGTGTTCATCCGCAATTTGGGAGACATATTGCCGAAGTATGGGATGTGGAATTAAATCAATATGTATTTGAATTTTATAGTCATGTTACGCCTGATAATGACCGCTGTATAAATTATGATCGGCAGAGAATTGAGATAAAAACATATGATCAATCCCCGGATAGTTTAATAGGTTTAGTCGGTGAGACAGTTACTTACAAATGGAAATTTAAACTGCCATTAGGATTTCAACCATCAAGTAATTTTACGCACATTCATCAAATAAAACCTGTTGATGGCGATGATGGTAATCCGATTTTTACTTTAACTCCAAGAAAAGGTTCACCAAATAAATTAGAACTTATTCATAATAATATTACTAAAGTTGCAATTGTTGCACTTTCTTTATTTGAGGATGTATGGGTTGAATGTACAGAAGTAATCTTTGTCGATCCTGTTAATGGTGGATATTCAATGACAATTAAAAAAGTCAATGATGGAACAACATTACTTTCATACAGCAATAATAATATTATGACCATTCGTCCTACTAATAGTTTTATCAGACCGAAGTGGGGAATTTACCGCAGTTTACTCTCATCATCAGATTTGCGCGATGAGGCAGTGCGTTTTGCTGGGTTTTATATTTCTGAACATTATGTACTTCCTGTAGAACTAACTTCATTTACTGCAGAACCGTTTTGTTCTACTGTATCATTAAATTGGCAAACTGCTACTGAACTCAATAATCAAGGTTTTGAAATTCAGAGAAAACTAGAAAACTCCGATTGGACGACAATTGGGTTTAGGGCAGGACAGGGAACAACATCTGAAAAAACAGCATATGTTTTTCAGGATGATATTTCAGAAATAAGTGCGATTAAATTTTATTATAGATTAAAGCAAATAGATTTTAATGGCACTATTGAATTTTCAGATGAAATAACTGTCTTAAATGAACCACGAGATTTTAAACTTTATCAGAATTACCCAAATCCATTTAATCCAAGTACGACTATATCATATGCTATACCTATAACTGGATTAGTTAAGATAACTATTTACAATGCGCTTGGAGAATCTATTAAAAAATTAGTGAATGAAACCAAAGAACCAGGATTTTATAGTATAAACTGGAATGCAGATAATATAAATAGCGGAGTTTATTTCTTAAAAATTGAGACAAACAATTTTATATCAACCAAAAAAATGCTCTTTATTAAATAAAGATCATATGAAATTTAAATTAAGGTTAGTAAATGTCTAGAGAAGAAATTGTTAAAAATATTATAGACAATGTTGTGGTTGCTGTTGTAAGAACAAAACACCCGGATAAATTGATCAGAATGGTTGAAGCAATATTTGAAGGTGGTATAAAAAGCATTGAAATCACAATGACAGTTCCTAACGCCTTAGAAATGATTGCTCAAGTTTCTAAATTTGCTAACCCAGAAATTTTAGTAGGGGTAGGATCTGTTTTGGATACTGATACTGCACAAAAAGCAATCGATGCAGGTGCTCAATTTGTTGTAAGTCCGATTTTTAATAAAGAAATATTAATTACTACTAATAAAAATAATGTTCCAGTTATGCCCGGGTGTTTTACCCCTACAGAAATATTTAATGCACAACAGGCAGGTGCGGATATAGTTAAAGTATTTCCTGCAGATGTGCTTGGAATGAGTTTCTTTAAATCTATAAAAGCGCCAATGCCCAAATTGAAAATAATGCCGACTGGTGGAGTTACACTTGATAATGCGGGAGATTGGATTAAGGCTGGTGCATGTGCAGTTGGAATTGGTTCCGCACTTTTAGATGAAAAAGCCATTGAAGAAAATAATTATAGTAAACTTACAGAAAACGCAAAACAAATAATGAACAGTATTAGTTCTGTTGATAAACCAAAATTAATATTTGCATAGGCGTAGGAGATAATATGTCACATAAGGTTGTTACTCTTGGTGAAATAATGATGAGACTTTCTACACCGGGATATGAAAGATTTGTACAGTCTCAAAAGTTTGATGTTACATATGGTGGCGGTGAAGCAAATGTAGCTGTTGCCCTTTCGAACTACGGATTTGAAAGTTACTTTGTTTCTAAACTTCCAAAACACGAGATAGGACAATCTGCTGTTAATCATCTTAGGCGATTTGGTGTAAAAACTGACTATATCGTTCGTGGGGGGGATAGAGTTGGCATTTACTTTTTAGAAACTGGTGCAAGTCAAAGAGCCTCAAAAGTGATATATGATCGTGACAACTCAGCAGTACGATCAATTACGGCAGATGAATTAAATTGGGATAATATTTTTAATAATTGCAAATGGTTCCATTGGACAGGAATCACCCCGGCTTTAGGAAAAAATTCTCAGGAATTAATTATTAATGCATGTAAGGTTGCTCAAAAAAAAGGTGTTAAGGTTAGCTGTGATCTTAACTTTAGAAAAAAAATGTGGACTGAAAAAGAAGCACAAAGTGTCATGATTCCACTTATGGAGTATGTTGATGTTTGTATTGCAAATGAGGAGGATGCTGAAAAGAGTTTGGGAATGAAAGCACAAAATACAAGTGTCTCTCATGCTGAGCTAGATGAAGAAGGTTACTTTAAATTGGCAAAATCATTGAAGGAAAAATATTCATTTGAGGCTGTAGCAATTACACTTAGAGAAAGTTATTCTGCCTCAAGAAATGGATGGAGCGCGTTGCTTTTAGATGATAAAGATTGCAAGAAACCATATCGTTCTAAAAAATATGATATTCAAATTGTTGATAGAGTTGGTGGGGGAGATTCTTTTGCTAGCGGATTAATTTATGGTCTCCTAACTAAGAACAACACATCAGAAGCACTTGAATTTGCGGTTGCAGCATCGTGCTTAAAGCAAACGATTTTGGGAGACTTTAATTTAGTTTCATTGGACGAAGTGGAGAAGCTTGCTAAAGGAGATGCGTCTGGACGAGTTGATAGATAAAAAAAATCTCTTTGTGCATATTAAAAAGGATAAAGGAATGAACGGAGAAAATATATTTACTTTATTAGAAACTAGAGAACCTATAGGTAAGTTGATAATTCAACAGATAGAACAAGCTATTTTGGAGAATAAGTATATTGCTGGTTCCAAATTACCTTCAGAGAATGAATTATGTGAACAGTTCGGTGTAAGTCGTACATCTGTTCGAGAAGCCTTAGGAACACTTGAGGCCCAAGGGATTATTGAGATTGTTAAAGGCAAAGGGATGTTTGTAAAAAAGATCTCTACTGAAACAGTTACTAACCTGATGCGAAAATACTTAATACTTAGAGCGGATCGAAATTTTGTAATGGATTTAGTTCATGCAAGACAAATTATAGAACCAGCTATTTCATATTACGCAGCGTTAAATTTTAATGAGGAAGATATTGAGCGATTGACAGGGGATATTGAAAATCTGAAAAAATGCTCCGGTGATTATGTGGAACTAGCAAATCTGGATACAATGTTTCATTTAGATTTAGCCCGTGCATCACGAAATAGAATTATGCCACTTTTGTTGCATCCTATTCACGAACTTATCCCTGAAGTAAAATCAACGATATATGCAACCGTAGATGATGCAAAAGGCTCTGCAGTTATTTGGCATCAGAAGATTCTCGATGCGGTAATAAGCAGGGATGCAGAAAAAGCTAGGACGGCCATGGAAGAGCATCTGAAAATTGCTGAAGAACATGCTGAAAAAATGTTAGAAGCACAAAAACAAAAAATAGTCAGTGATATTTAATCATATTTGTAAAACATTACATAAAAATAGATATAGGAGATTTAAATGGTAAATCTAAAAAATAAAGTTGCATTAGTAACTGGTGGTGGCAGAGATATTGGCGGAGAAATTTCTAAAAAATTAGCATCACTCGGAGTGAAAGTATGTTACAATTATTTTGATAGTGATGAGAAAGGTGATTTAACCTTACAGGATATTAAGGATAGTGGTGGTGAAGCAATAATGGTTAAAGGCGATCTTACCAAACAAAAAGACATTGATAACTTAGTTAAATCTTGTACCGATGCTTATGGTTCCAAAATAGATTTACTTGTAAATGTAACGGGCGGGCTAGTTGGCAGAAAGACAGTTGAGGAAATGGATGAACAATTCTGGGATTTTCTAATGACACTTAATCTTAAAACCGTTTTTATGGTTACAAAAGCAGCATTGCCATTTATGGGTACAGGTGGAGCAATAGTTAATTTTTCTTCTCAAGCTGCTCGTGATGGTGGCGGACCCGGTGCACTTGCTTATGCAACAGCCAAAGGTGGTGTCTTAACTTTTACTCGTGGATTAGCTAAGGAATTAGGTCCAAAAGGCATAAGAGTAAATGCGGTATCACCAGGAATGATAAACACTACTTTTCACGATACATTTACAAAGCCAGAAGTTAGAGAAAAAGTTGCGGGCTCAACACCATTAAGAAGAGAAGGTAAAGCTAACGAAGTTGCAGACTTAGTAGTTTATTTATGTTCAGGCGAATCTTCCTTTATTACAGGAGCTTCAATTGAAATTAATGGTGGAACATATTTCATTTAACAAAGGATTGGTTGATGAGAAAATTTTCAATATTTGTTTTATCGTTTTTTGTATTGATATGTAGTATTTATGTTAATGCTCAAACAGAACATCCCAAATTAATCCTTACAAAAGAGGTTATTGCTGAGATACAAAACAATCTTGGTAAGATTCCTTTATTTGATAAAACTTATGAATCAGTGGAAAATGATATTGATGATGTATTGAATGATGATATTGATGTTCCAGTACCTTTGGATCCTGGTGGTGGGTACACTCATGAAAGACATAAACAAAATTATGACTTAATGTACAAAGCCGGAATTCTTTATTCTGTTACTAATGATTCAAAGTACGCACAAGTTATTAAAACGATGTTAGATAAATATGCTAAGCTTTATCCTACTATCGGATTGCATCCGCAAGCTAAAGATCAAACCCCTGGAAGACTTTTTTGGCAATCACTGAATGAAACTGTTTGGCTTCTACACACAATCCAGGCTTATGATTGTATATATGATTGGCTGTCTAAAGGTGATAGAAACAACTATGAAAAAAATATTTTCCTCCCAATGGCAAAATTCTTTTCAGAAGAATCTGAGCACGAGTTCAACCTTATTCATAACCATGGAACCTGGATGGTTGCTGCTGTTGGAATGACAGGATTTGTTTTAAATAATGAAGAGTTAATCCAAAAATCATTGTATGGATCTAAAAAAGATGGTGAGGGTGGATTTATTGCTCAGCTTAATTTACTCTTTTCTCCAGATGGTTATTATACAGAAGGAGGATATTATGTGAGATATGCTCTTTGGCCATTCTTCATTTTTGCTGAGTCAATTCAAAATAATATGCCAGATCTAAAAATCTATGAAGTTAGAAATCAGATACTTAAGAATGCTTTTTACTCCGCGATGCAGATGACGTATACCAATGGTGAATTTATTCCTATCAATGATGCTCTAAAAGAAAAGACCTATTTATCTTCAGAAATTGTTTATGCTCTTAATTTTGTTTACGACAGATATGGCGAAGATAAATCATTACTCAGTATTGCACAGAAACAGGATAGAGTTAGCTTTTCTAAAGGTGGAATTAAAGTCGCAGAAGCGATTAGTGAATTAAAAACTATTCCTGAATTTAAATGGATGAGTGTAAACTATGTTGATGGACCCAAAGGCGATGAAGGCGGTGTAAGTATTTTACGTTGGGGACCAAATAGCGATATGGAATGCCTACTATTTAAATATAGCGCTCATGGATTATCTCACGGGCATTTCGATAAAATGAGCATGCTATTTTATGATCAGGGCAGAGAAGTAATTCAAGATTACGGCGCAGCAAGATTTCTAAATGTCGAACAGAAATCCGGTGGAAGATATTTGCTTGAAAATAAAACTTATGCATTGCAAACAGTCGCACACAATACCTTGGTAATTGATGAAACTACAAATTTTAATGGTAAACAATCAGAATCACAAAAATTTCATCCAGATCTTTATTATTCCAGCCTAACAAATCCTGATATCCAGATTACAAGTGCAAAAGATGTTAATGCTTATGATGGGGTCTTGATGCATCGTACTCTATTAATGGTAAATGATCCTGGATTATTAAGACCAATTGTTATTGATGTATTCAGAGTTAAATCCGACAAACAGCACCAATATGATCTTCCATTTTATTATATGGGACATTTTATGTCAACAACATATGATTATGATGCCAAAACTACATCACGAAATCCATTGGGTCTAAAAAATGGTTATCAGCATCTTTGGTTAACCGCCGAAGGAAAATCTGATATTACTTCATCATTTACTTGGTTAAATGGTGAGCGCTACTATTCGATTACTTCAAACACTGATAAGAACACACAAATATTATTCACTGAAGTTGGTGCAAACGATCCAAGCTTTAATTTAAGAAATGATCAGGGAATTATGTTTCGAGTTAAGGATGATAATCACACATTTGTAAATATCATTGAGCCCCACGGTGATTTTAATCCTACTCTTGAATATTCTTTTAATTCATATTCAGCATTTGAAGTAATTAAAGTTCTTCAATCAGATGATGAATATACTATCGCAAGTATTTTAGGAAAAAATAATCTTAGTTGGAAAGTTATGATTTGTAACAATAATGCTGATGATAAAGCTAATCACAAAGTAAAATTAGATAACGGTTCCGAACTTAGTTGGGTTGGACCGATTGCGATTCAAAAGTAAAAAAGAGGTAATTATGCAAAACCAGAGTGATATTTTTATAAAGACTGAACCAATGGAATGGGAAGAAGTTGCGCCGGGAATGAAAAGAAAATTTATGGGCTTTAATGATGAAATTATGATGGTAAAAGTTCATTTTGATAAAGGAGGAATTGGTGCCAAACATGCACACATACATAGTCAAACCACGTATGTTGTTAGCGGAGCATTTGAAGTAACAGTTGGTGATAAAACAGAAGTTCTAAATGGTGGAGATGGTTTTTATATCCCTCCACATATTGAACACGGTGCAGTGTGTCTTGAAGCAGGAATATTAATTGATGTATTTAGTCCCGTGCGAGAAGATTTTCTTGCAGGAATGTCCGGATATACAAAATAATTTAATTTATAAGACAAGTAGGAGAGTGAGTGAAAAAAGTTAAAGGTTTACGCTGGTGGATAATCAGTCTAATTGCTCTGGCCACTCTTATTAATTACATTGATCGAAGCACACTTTCCTTAATGTGGCCCAGCATCTCAAAAGATTTGGGTATGGACAAGAATGATTATGCATTTATTCTTAATGTATTCATGGTCGCTTATGCTATTGGACAGTTAGTTTCCGGAAAAGTTTTTGATAAGGTTGGAACTAGACTTGGATATGTAATTGCTATTGGAGTTTGGGGAATTTCATCATTTATGCATTCATTTGCTCGTGGAATCTTATCGTTCAGTTTTTTAAGAGCAACTCTTGGAATTGGAGAAGCAGGTAACTGGCCTGGAGCAGTAAAATCTAATGCAGAATGGTTCCCAATAAAGGAAAGAGCAATCGCCCAGGGAATATTTAATGCCGGTGCTTCCATTGGTTCTGTTATCGCACCACCTCTTATTGCAACTCTTTGGGCAGCATTTGGATGGCAAACTACTTTTATGATAGTTGGTTCATTTGGAATAATCTGGTTAATTCCATGGTTAATTATCAACAAGAAAATTCCAGCAGAACATCCTTGGCTTTCAGAAGAAGAACGAGAACATATTCTCTCGGGTCAAAGTGAGCAGGATAGGAAAAATGTAAAGGGAAAAGGACTAACTATAAAACAGATTCTGTCTTATAGAGAATCTTGGGCCGTACTTGTTGGAAGATTTTTTCTCGAACCTATCTGGTGGTTATTTGTTGGTTGGATGCCGATTTATCTGGCAGAAGTTTATGGATTTAATGTTAAAGAAATTGGATTCTTTGCTTGGGTGCCATATGTCGGTGCTGCGATTGGAAGTATTTCAGGCGGTTACTATGCAGGCAAATTGATGAGTAAGGGTACTAACTTAAATAAAGCCAGAAAAACCGCAATAGTTATTGGTGGAGTTATAATGTTTTTAGGATTGGTTGCTACTATATTATTGGCAGATACTCCACTTAAATTTGTCGTAATTGTTGCCTTTGTTTTATTTGGATTTCAATTTGCGATTGGCAATATCCAAACCATTCCTAGTGATTTGTTTAGCGGAAAATCGGTTGGAACATTAGCTGGATTTGGTGGATCAGTCGGAGTATTTGCTGTGATTGTGATGAATTTTCTTGTTCCTATAATTTCCAAATATTCATATATACCAATATTTATAATGATCGCTGTATTTGTTCCATTAGGAGTCTTTGCAATATTTTTCTTTGCAAAGCAAATTGCTCCTGTCGAGAAGTGATATAACAAATTAACTATGTACATTATAGTAGTAATCGCGCTCAATCTCAGACAAATATATGAGCGCGATTTACTTTTTAAAGGTGAGATATAATGACAATGTCAAGTAAAATATTTCCCCAATTCAGTCTTATAATTATTCTGCTTTGTAATTTTAATTTGTCTTCACAAGATTATATTTCGAACCAAGAGAAAATTCCTCGTGATCGATTAGTGACCGATAAAGAGTTAATTACTCTTATCAGCTTGCCTGAAGATTCAACACGATCTTTCCATAAATCACTTCAAAAACAGGATACTATCACAGCATTAAGATACTTGGCTGAATATTTTAGGACAAGGAAATCACCTTCTTACTTTTTTAATTATAAAGATATTGAACAAAGAGCTGCTGAATTTAAGAATGCATATCCTAATCAATCTGATAAAATAATTGAAAATGCCGATGAGTTTATTAAAACATATGGAACTAATATTGATTGGCTTCAGCCAGGTATAGATTTACTTGGAAGAATACATACACCAAATACAGTCCGATATCTCGCCAGACAAGAAGTAGCTCCTACTATTTCATTAGCTTATTTCTTAACAAATCATAAAAATTTTTACTTAGAATACTTGATGAATGAAATAAGAGATTTTGTCTCTGACTTTGAAAATGGAAAAGTTGAGACTGGCAGGAATGATATCTTCGAAAGATTTTATGCAGGACACAGAACAAGAAACTGGTTGTTTATGCATCAGATTTTATTAGGTGCTGATGACTATAATTGGCAGGATCAGATTTTAATGATAAAAGTTTTTATTCTGCACGGAGCCAGGTTATACGATGTATGCAAAGAATTTAATTGGGGTAATCACCAACTGCATGGTCTTGCTGGCTTATATGAAATGTCAATTATGTTTCCTGAGATTTCTGTTATGAATTTTTGGAATAGTGAAGCAAAGAGAGTAATAATTGAACATATTGAAAAAGAAATAAAACCAGATGGTTTTCAATTTGAACGAGCTTCACATTATTTCAAGTTAGATATTATTAATTACTTCAGAGTATATCAGATATCAAAAATAAATAAAGTTGAACTGCCGTCTAATTTTGTGAATCGATTTCACCAAATGTTTGATGCAATAATTAAGTTATCCCAGCCCAATAAAAGTTTACCTGTTTTACAGGATGCACAGGATAGTTATCAATTCCACACTACAGATACAATTTCAACTACTGGCCAACCATTGTCTAATGACGCAGCTGAATTAAGAGATCCAGGAGAATCGAGATTTATGAGTTTAGGTGCTTTATTATTTAATTCTCCAATCTATAAGTATTTCGGTGAGGAAACATTTCCTCCTGATTTTTATTGGTTCTTTTCAAGCAATTTTCTTTCGGAATACAAAAATATTTCTATTGAAAAACCATCGCTTGGCTCAGTTGCTCTTGATTCATCGAATTATTATGTGATGCGAACAGGCTGGAATAAAAGTGATCTATATATGGTAGTTGATGGAGGCTTGGCTAAATACAAACCTGATCATACGCACGGTGGAATTTTAGGAATTATAGCTTATGCCAATGGGGAAGAAATTCTCCCCAACTATAGAGTGAAATACAGCAATCCATCCTATAGAACAATGAAGAATTCTTTAGTTAAAAATGTTGCAATCGCAGATAACTATCTTCAGGGACAAAATTGGATTAGTAATACAGCAAGAACAGGTTTTGGTATCTGGGAAAAATTACCAAAACCAGTCATAAATGATTGGTTATCTGGGAATCATTATGATTTCTTTTCCGGATCTCATAATGGATTTGAATCACTAAGTATTAAGTACGAAAGGTCGATACTATTCTTCAAACCATACTGTTGGTTAGTTGTTGATAAATTTATTTCTGATCAAATTCACTCATATCAACAGATATGGCAGGGAAATTATTCAATCGATTCACAAAGTAATTGGGCAAGATATAAAGGTAAAACAGCAGTGTTGGATATTCTTCAAGCTGATCCTACAAATATGGAAATTACCTCTCGAAAAAATTTCTGGACAAACTCAGTACAATTCGAAAAAAAGGGTGTGAAGGATTATTCATTTTTAACAGTACTCTATCCTCAAAAAACTGAATCTTTACTCTCTCCAGAAATTAGATTATTTGAGCGAGATGGGAATAAACAAATTGTATTGTTTGCCGACAGTCTGAAATTAACAGCGTACATAATTAATCAACCAAAATTAAAATTAGATGAATTTGAAACCGATGCCAAATTGATCGCAACAACTTTTATTAATGATTCTTTAAAAAATATATTGATAAAAGATGGCACCTTTTTTATAGCTAATGGGATCAAAATAAAATCAAAAGATATAATAAGTTTAGAGGTCGAAATAATTGAAGGCAATCAAATAAAAATATCATCACTCGATAAAATAGCCCGTGAGTTATTTCTAAATGGCAAATCAATTAAAATTAATTTAGAAGTGAATCAATGAAAATAAAACTTTTAGTAGTAATTACTTTTTTCCTTTTAGGACAAATTTCATTTGCAAGGATAATACAAGTTAGTACTTCCTCAAGTTTTAAAAGTGCTTGTGTAAATGCTGTTCCCGGCGATACAGTTGAGCTGGCAGATGGTGTTTACAATAACATCGGATCTATTACGATGTATAACAATGGGACTATAGAGCTACCAATATTAATCAAAGCTAAAAACATTGGTTTATCAGAGCTAAAAGGGAATTCCTATTTCGATTTCAGACAATGTGCATATATAACCATCCAGGGATTTCTTTTTACCAGCACGGATGCAACAGTATTAAAATTGCAGGCTAGCAATAATATTAGAATTACTAGAAACATCTTCAGACTGGTTGAGACAACTTCACTTAAATGGATTATTATTGGTGGTGTTTGGAACGATCCGAATGCTGTCAGCTATCATAATCGAATAGACCACAACCTATTTGAAAACAAATATCTCGCTGGAAATTATATAACAGTTGATGGGAGCGGCGATCCTGTTTATCTATCATCTCAATATGATTTAATTGATCATAATCATTTTAGAAATATTGGACCACGCATAGTAAACGAAATGGAGGCAATTAGAGTTGGCTGGAGCGAACTTTCAAGGTCCAGTGGATTTACAACAATCGAGTATAATTTATTTGAAAACTGTGATGGTGATCCGGAGATTATTTCTGTAAAAACTTGTGATAACATAGTACGGTATAATACTTTTGTTTCTTCTCAGGGAACTTTGTGTTTAAGGCATGGTGATCGTACAACAGTTAACGGAAATTATTTCTTTGGACAAAGCAAAGCAGGAACCGGAGGAATAAGATTTTATGGTGATGATCATAAAATATACAACAACTATTTCGAGGGATTAACAGGAAATATTTGGGACGCGGCTTTAACGATTACAAACGGTGATGCTGACTACAGCACTTCAACTAGTTGGTCTAAACATTTTAGACCCAGAAATACTGTAATCGCTTTCAATACCTTCGTGAACAATTTGCACAATATTGAAATTGGATATACTAACAATGGCAGCTATTCAAAGGCTCCAAGTAACAATTTAATTGTAAATAACATTGTGAAAGGATCGGAGAATGAGTTAGTCCATATTTATACTCAACCAATTAGTATGGGATGGGAATCTAATATTATGTTTCCAACGGAAAATGCGGTATTAGGTATAACAGCAAGTTATGGGCAGATAAAGAAAATTGATCCTTTATTGACTGAAATAGACTCACTGTTTTTTATTTCAAGCTCTAGTCCAGCAATTGATAGTGCTACTGGATTGTATGATTATGTGGGGGATGATTTTAATGGACAACAAAGATTAGGTCTTAAAGATATTGGATCTGACGAATACTCAAGTGATTCAATCACAAGAAAACCACTAACTGCTAATGATGTTGGACCATATGCAAACGAAATTGTAACAGATATCGGAACAGGTTCAAACATAAGCTTAAATCTTGGTTCATTTATTTTATATCAGAATTATCCAAACCCATTTAACCCAGTCACAACAATTCAATATTCTATCCCACAGAAAAGTAGCGTAATTATTAAAATTTATGATATACTTGGCAATGAAATTATCACTTTATTGAATGAAGAAAAGCAGATTGGAAGTTATGATGTCAAGTTGAATGCATCGGAATTTTCAAACGGAGTTTATTTTTATAGATTGCAGGCCGGAGATTTTGTTGCAACAAAAAAACTAGTGTTACTCAAATAATAAATATTTACTAAATGATTAATAGTAAACTTCAAATACTATTTTATACAACATTTATTTCGTTGTATTTCGTAAACTCTATTTGGGCTCAATCTCCGGTACAAAATATTAGAAGTGTGATAACAGGTCTTGATTCTGACAGAGTTATTAAGGAAGCAAATCTATATTTAAAAGAAACCCCAATTACCATTACATCTTTCCCAGCGGACAGAAGTTTTGGCGGTAAACACGATTATTATTCTGAAGGTGATTACTGGTGGCCAAATCCTTCTGACCCTGAAGCACCATATATTCGAAAAGACGGATTATCTAATCCAAATAATTTCAATTCTCACAGGCAGGCTTTAATTAATTTTAGTATTCAGGTACCAACTTTAATTGCAGCATATATATTTACTAAGGATAATGTATATGTTGAGCATGCCTTAAAACATTTAAATGCCTGGTTTGTTAACAATCAAACAAGAATGAATCCCAACTTAAGATATGCACAAGCTATTAAAGGCATAACATCCGGAAGAGGGATTGGAATAATTGATACAATTCATCTTGTTGAAATAGTACAAGCAATAATTGTTATGGAAAAATTAAACCTAATTTCTGAGGAAGAATTAACTGCAGTAAAGGACTGGTTTAGTAAATACAATGAATGGCTTTTTACCGATCAGTTTGGAATTGATGAACGGGATAACGGAAATAATCATAGCACTTGCTGGAATATGCAGGTAGCGCAATATGCAAAGTTTACAAATGATTTAGAGAAAATGGAGTATTGCTCAAATCATTTTAAAAATGATTTGCTACCGAAGCAAATGGCTCAAAATGGAAGTTTTCCGCTAGAATTAGAAAGGACTAAACCTTACGGCTATTCATTATTTAATCTTGACGCAATGGTAATGGTTGTAAAGATATTATCAGTTAATGAAAATCTTTGGAATTTTTATACGGATGGTAATAAAAACATTCGAAATGCAATGGAATTTATATACCCATTTATTTTAGATAAGAAAAGTTGGGCATATGCAAAAGATGTAATGTATTTTGATAATTGGCCTGTTAGGCAACCCTCATTATTATTTTCAGGATTGGCTTATAACGATGAAAAATATATTTCATTATGGATGACTCTTGATCCTGTACCAAAAGTTGATGAAATTATAAGAAATTATTTTATTCGGCAGCCCATTTTATGGATTGATGATTAAAAAACATTTAATTGAGTTTAATAAATACAAATTTGCTATGAAAAAAATATTATCAGTTTTAATAATCTTTGCTCTAATTAAAAATATATCATATTCTCAAAAAACATTGCGTGATTCAAACTTTCTTGATCAGTTATCAGAACAATTAATTAAGAAAGAAAAAATAATTGGGAATAAATTTCCTGAATATACAGAAAATGGTTCATGGAAATTTCGAAACAAGATTAATTGGCTATCAGGGTTTCTTTCTGGCGAACTCTGGAATATGTATAAGATAAACGGTGATGAAAAATTTAAGAATTTAGCTATTGCACAAGCTAATAATTTATTAACCTATTCTGGAATTGACTACACCCATGATATGGGATTTATTTTTCTTCCGAGTTGCAAAAATGCATACGAATTTACCGGTGAAAAAAAATATCTGGATGCTTTAATCATTGCCGCAGAAATGCTGGTAAAAAGATTTAGTGGCAAGGGATCTTTTATTCGAGCTTGGGGAACCATCGATGATCCGGATAAAGCTGGTTGGATAATAATTGATACAATGATGAATCTTGAGCTTTTATTCTGGGTAGCTGAGAAGACTGGAAACCGTGAAATGTATGAGATTGCATACAAACATGCTCTCACTACTTTAAAAGAAATTGTTAGAGATGATTTTTCCAGTTATCACGTTGTAGAATTTGATCCTTTGACAGGAAAAGTTTTAGAAAAGAAAACTCATCAAGGATTTAGTGATGAATCAACTTGGGCAAGAGGACAGACATGGGGGATATATGGATTTGCTATTGCTTATAAATATACCAACGATGAAAGATTTTTAAATGCATCACAAAAAATGGCAGACTACTTCATATCAAAATTACCAAATGATTTTATCCCTGTTTGGGATTTGGATTTAGATTCCGAAAACAATTTACGCGATGCTTCTGCCGGAGCAATCGCTGCTTCTGGTTTATTCCAACTTTCTGAACTTATTAAATCAAAAGATTTAACTGAAAATTATTTAGATATTGCTTACAAAATCACTTCATCTCTTACAAATAAATATTCTTTTATAACTAGTTCAAGAAAAAATGAAGAAGGAATTTTACTACACACGATTTATCATTATCATAAAAAGTGGGGGGTGGATGAATCCTTTCCGGCGGGTGATTATTATTTTATGGAAGCATTAGAAAAAGCAATGGAGTCAGAAAATAGAAAAAATTTTATTAAAGATATTCCTTTTAGACAGGAATATAATATTAATACCGATTGGTATTACTTAGAGGATAATTGTTTGAGTGTAACGGAAGTCTCTAAATCGGTTTGTAACTGGCAAAAAATAGATCTTCCACATACCTGGAATAATTTTGATGCAACCGATGTGATTCCTGGATACAGAAGAGATGCAAGTTGGTATTTAAAGAAAATTTATATTCCTAAAATAAATTCTGATCTCAATCTATTCCTTCACTTTGAAGGAGTAAATATTATCTCTGAGGTTTTTGTAAATGGAAATCGTGCTGGCGGTCATGTAGGCGGTTACATAGGATTTGATGTTGATATTACCCCTTACCTAAAAATGGATATGGAAAATGAAATTCTAGTGAGGGTAGACAATTCTGTAAATCCAAATATTATCCCGTCACAAAAATCAGATTTTTTTATTTATGGTGGAATTAACAGAGATGTATGGTTAAAAGTTCTACCTTCGTCATATTTACTTGAACCAAAAATTAAATCGCCGGTTGTTAATAAAACATTAGCGAAGACAGAACTCGAATTAAACTTATTTTCGGATCAAAAAAATGATTTTGAGGTTAATACTATAATTGTGGACAATTTAGGTAAAACTGTATCTGAGATAACAAAAAACTTCTCAGCTAATTCTGGAGAAAATTCAATAGAAATTAATTTTCCAGAAATTACAAACCCATTATTATGGTCACCTGAAAATCCAAATCTTTATACCGTAAATATTCAAATTCTTCAAAAAGGAAAATTGATAGATGAAATTCATAGAAATTATGGATACAGATGGTTTGAGTTTAAAGAACATGGTGCATTCTTTCTTAATGGCGAACGATTTTTAATTCGGGGTACTCACTGGCATGAAGATTTTGCCGGATTAGGTAATGCTCTTCCGGATCAGGTAAAAGAAGGTGATTTTAAATTAATCAAAGAGATGGGAGCAAATTTTGTAAGGCTTGCTCATTATCCGCAAGATCCAAAAGTGTATGAGTTATGTGATGAACTTGGTCTGCTTGCGTGGGATGAACTACCTTGGTGCAGAGGCGGAGTAGGTGGGGATGAATGGAAATCCAATTCAAAAAGATTGCTAACTGAAATGATAGAACAAAACTTTAATCATTCAAGCATTATTATCTGGTCACTCGGTAATGAAATCTATTGGATTCCCGATTTTCCTTCTGGTGATAATAATGATTCGATTAGATTTTTCCTTAAAGAACTAAATCAGATTGCACACGATTTAGATCCATCACGGCTAACCGGACTTCGTAAATATTATGAAGGAGCAGATATAGTTGACGTGTTTTCACCTTCAGTTTGGTCTGGCTGGTATTCTGGTGTATATACAAATTATTCACAAGCAATTGAAGATGCTCAAAAAAAATATCCTAAAATGCTTCATGTTGAATACGGCGGATCAAGTCATGTCGGTAGACATGACGAGGAACCAATTGATGGAGAAGGAGTTTTGAATCCCAACGAGTGGGAAGAAAGACCTAACCAGGTAAAAATAGATAACATTGCCTCAATGGGAGATTGGAGTGAAAACTACATTGTGGATTTATTTGATTGGCATTTAAGATATTCAGAATTATCAAAGTCATTCACAGGCAATGTTCAATGGGCATTTAAAGATTTCGGAACGCCACTACGACCGGAAAATGCAATACCTTATATGAATCAAAAAGGTCTTGTTGATCGTTCAGGAAATCCAAAGGATGCTTTTTATGTATTTAAAAGTTACTGGAATACCAATGATCCATTTTGTTATATCGAATCTAAGAGTTGGACTGATAGAAGCGGACCCCAGAACAAATCACGTGAAGTAAATGTATTTAGTAATTGTGATAAAGTGGAATTATTTCTTAATCAATTATTAATAAGTAAAAAAGAAAAAGATATCAATTTATACCCGGCCTCGGGTCTTTCCTGGCAAGTAAATTTTATTGAAGGTAAAAATCAATTGGTTGCAGTTGGTTATAATAATGAGAAAAAAGTGGCAATAGATACACTTGTAATAAATTATTCATTCAAGAAGCAAGAAATTCCCCAAGAGATAAAAGTGACCGGGATGAAAATGCAAAGCGGAAATTATCTAATTGAAGCTGTGGTTGTTGATAAAAATGGATCAAGATGTCTTGATTATAATAAGCGAATATATTTTTCAGTAAGTGGTTCCGGAAACTTGATTGAGAATATGGGAACACCTACCGGGAGCTCAACTATTGAAGCTGCAAATGGTAAAGTACAAATTGAATTTAAACCTTTAGGTTTTGATAAAGCTACCATCGAAGTAAGAAATCAGGATTTTAAAGGTGCATACTTAATTATCAATGATGATTAATAGGATATAAAAATGATTATTAGTAAACAAAATATTTCGACCATATCCGTTTGTAGGTTCCAAACGTTTTTTATTTCTTTGTGCATTCTGATCTCATCAAACACATTAGCACAAGAAAGCAATGATTCATCAGATCAGAAAAAACATTGGACGATTGATGAGTGTGTAAATGAATTTAATTTTGAGGATACCCTAGGTACAAGTGTTGGATATCAATATTGGTTTTTTAATAAAGATTTTATTGATGGAAGAACTCTTAAAATGAGTGTTGTGGCGCCACACTCAGCCACGCATACTCCTCATACACATTCAGAAGATGAATTTTTCTTCGTCCTTGAGGGAACAGCAGAATTTTATCTTGATGGAAAAATGACTGTGGGTAAACAATATTCAGCCTTTTATTGTCCCAGAAATATTGAGCATGGTATAAAGAATGTTGGTGATACTGAATTAAAATATTTAGTTATTAAAAAATATGAAAACATAAATTAACGAATTATTCTTTTATCTATTCTGTCTAAAAAAATATGAAACACAGCCTAATGAAAAAATGTATTAAATCATTTATTTTTTGCTCTCTTCATTGATGTTCATTGATTGTTCAGCACAGACCAATTCCGACTTTAATCAAATTTCATATATCGACACGACAGAATTTCTAAATAGTGCTCATCATTGGTATGATATAAAAGACACAGATAAAATCATTGAACCCTTGGGAAATCAAAAAAAATACTCAGCCAATGAATTTGAAAAGATTGCAGATAACATTTTACTTTATCAAAAACGCAATGGTGGGTGGCCAAAGAACTATGATATGCAAGCGATTTTAACAAGTGAACAGGAATCTTCAGTCATTCAATCAAAAAATCTTTTTAATACTTGTTTTGATAACTCTGCTACATATTCTCAGCTCAACTATTTAGCAAAAGCATTTAGTTTTACCAAAAAGGAAAAATATAAAACGGCTTTTATTGATGGAATAAAGTTTATTTTATCAGCACAGTATGATAATGGTGGTTGGCCGCAATTTTATCCTGATACTAGTGGCTATCGTAAATATATTACATTTAATGATGGTGCAATGATGGGAGTAATGAAATTATTAAAGCGAATTGTGAATAAAGAAAGCGATTATATTTTAGTTGATTCTGATATTTATAATAAAGTTAAAACATCTTTCAACAAAGGAATTGAATGCATATTAGACTCACAAATAAAAGAATCCGATTCATTATTAGTTTGGTGCCAGCAGCATAATAATATAACTCTCTTACCTGAAGATGCAAGAACGTTTGAGCCAGCTGCTATTTGTAATGGCGAAAGTTCTGAGATAGTTGAATTTCTAATGACGTTACAAAATCCAAATGCTAGAATTATTAAATCAATAAAATCAGCGGTAAAATGGTTTGAAGCATCAAAAATATTTGGAAGAAGAGTCCAGACAATAAAAGCTCCTCATACCGAGTATCAATATCGGAATTCCAACGATGATAGAATATTGATAGATGATCAAAATGCAAAACCAATTTGGACCAGATACTACAGTCTTGAAACTCACATTCCAATTTTTTGTAACAGAGATGGAATAATTGTTTATTCATTCTCTGAAGTTGAGAGGGAACGAAGAATCGGTTATGCTTGGTATGTTTATGATCCGCAAGTTGCTTTAGATAAATATCCTAAATGGTTGGAAACAATAAATGAAAAGTAAATTTTTGACTGAATTCCTTCTCTGTACACTTTTAGTATTTCCACAATCCTATTTATCTGATGAAGGAATTCCAAAGGATTCTTCTTACACGGTTTATGGCTATTATCAAAAAGAGCTAAAGAACTTTCCTTTTATTAAAATCGCCAGGAAAAGTATTAAGTCAAATGTAAAAGAAGAAAATAATTTAGTTTATAAGTTAATAGGGAAAAGAAATCTTAAACTCGATTTATTTATTCCTGACTCATCAGAAAAACCAATTCCCATTGTTGTTTTTATTCACGGAGGAGGTTGGCGATCAGGTAACAAATCATTTCAGCATCCTTTAGCAAATGAAATAGCCGCTAAAGGATTTTTATGCGCTTCTATAGAATACCGTCTGTCTCCCGAAGCAAAATATCCGGCAGCAGTGCTTGATATTAAAAGTGCAATAAAATGGCTAAAGAAAAATGCAGAAAGATATAATGCCGATTCCTCAAAAGTAACGTTGTTAGGATGTTCATCAGGCGGACATTTGGCGGCATTGTGTGGTGTTACTGTTAATCTTTCCAAATTTGAACCGAATGAATACTTACCGAAAATATCTTCTAAAGTTCAAAAAGTTATTGATCTAGATGGTATTCTAGATTTTACACATCCTGCAGAGAGTGGTAAGGATACTTCCGAGTTGTTTCCGTCTGTTGGAAAACTGTGGTTTGGCCAAACATATAAAGAAAATCCTTCACTTTGGATTGAAGCCTCGCCATTAAGTTATGTTTCTGAAAACAGTCCAGAGTTTTTTTTCATTAACAGTGCATCGGACAGATTCCACGCTGGAAGAGATTCCGCGGTTGTTCTATTTGAAAAATACAAGATAAATTTTAAAATTGAGACTTTGCACTATACACCCCATACTTTCTGGTTATTTGATCCCTGGTTTAAACCTACAGTAAATTTCATTGTTGATTTCCTAAAAAAATAGTTTAATTTTGACCAAAATTCTTATAAAATCAAAAAAAAATGATTCTATCAAAATATTTTTCTTGACAATGTGAAATATTTTGCTTTTTTTTCAGATGTGCTTTTTCGTTTACTTTATCGTTAAAGTAAACCATTATGTGACTCAAGTGGCGAAGCTGTGTTCAGACCATAAATAAATCCCTTCTAAACTATTTCATTACACCAAAGGAGAGGCAGAATGAAATTATTTTACTACTTAAAATTTACAACTCTGATATTCTTAATTAGTCTATCACAACTTTTCTCCCAGGGCTCTATTAAAGGAGTTGTGACCGATTCCCTGACTAATAATGAATTGATTGGTGCAAATGTATTCCTAGTTGGTACATCTATAGGATCCGCTACAAATATTGAAGGTAAGTATATAATCAAAACTGTACCAGCCGGCGATTATACTGTGAAGATTTCTTATATAGGCTATAAGGCAAAAGAAATTCCAGTAACCATTAAAGAGGATGTAGCAACGGAACTTAATATCCCATTATCATTGGATGTCTTGGTTGGTGAAGAAGTTGTGGTGACTGGTCAAATGATGGGACAAATTTCTGCAATAAATCAACAACTTTCTTCAAATACAATTATTAATGTTGTTTCAGAAGAAAAGATTCAGGAATTACCTGACGCCAATGCCGCAGAAACAATAGGCAGACTTCCTGGTGTCTCTGTAACAAGATCCGGAGGAGAAGCAAATAAAATAATTTTACGTGGGTTAAGTGACAAATATGTTACGGTAACAATAGATGGCGTTAGAGTACCTTCTACTGATGCTTTAGGGAGGGGAATTGATTTGAGTACTGTTTCTCAAAATTCGTTGGCTGGTATTGAATTATTTAAAGCTTTAACTGCGGATAAAGATGCTGATGCTATTGCAGGAAGTGTAAATCTTGTTACTAAAAAAGCACCATCACAAAGACAATTAAAGTCAGTTTTAAAAGGCGGTTATAATGGTTTAATGCAATCTGCAAAACAGTATGATTTTTCATTAAAATATGGCGAGAGATTTTTTGATGATTTGTTGGGAGTTCAGATAAATGGAAATATTGAAAACAAAATTAGAAGTACCGAAATATCAGACATTGATTATGATCAAAATGGAAACAACTACACAACATATTTTATTAATAATTTTAATTTGAGATTTGTTGATGAGTTGAGAAAGAGAAACGGTTTAAATCTGATTTTAGACTATGAATTACCCGACGAAGGAAATATAATGTTAAATAGCAGCTATAACAGCACAAGTAGAAATTATATTACTTTTGAAAGAGATTATCCAAACGGTGGTGGGGAAACACAATATCTAGGTGGTGTAACTTATCTGTATCGAGACAGGGAACAAGATTTAGAAACTTTTAGTAGCGCGTTAACTGGAAATAATAATCTCTTAGGAATCAATATTAATTGGGGATTATCACTAGCCCAATCTACCTCAGAATTTCCTTACGATTATCAATTAGATTTTAGTGAACCCTCCGATTCAGGAGCCAATTCAGGAATGCGTTCACCACCACAAATCAAAGATCACCCGGAACAGTTAATCCCTTATGCTTATAATAATTTTCAAGCTGCCTCGCTTGCGGGGGCCTATTATACTTCACAGGACAATCTAGAAAGAAATAAAACTGCTTTTCTAAATTTGTCCCACAATTATGTGCTTGGAGATTTATTTGCTGGCGAGTTAAAGTTGGGTGGCAAGTATACTTCTAAAAGCAGAACAAACAACCAAACACAAGTTACTTCTTACTATTATTTGGGCGGGTGGCAACCATATGAAAGGTTACCTGATGGCACGATTAGACAAAAAAATTTGAGTGGTTCTTTATTTGACGCTTTTTACCAACGATACTTATCTAATCCTTTATTTATAAACGCCCCTTTCAGTGACTTTCTTGATTCTACACCTCAATCTAGAAACCTATTTGATCTGTATAGTTTATACCCGCTTATTAATAGAGATAAACTTCGTCAATGGTATGAATTAAACAAATATGGAGTTAACCAGACAGGTCAAACAAATGAATATAATAATGATCCAACATATGCAGCATATTACTATGATATAACTGAGGCAGTAGCTGCAACATACATTACTAATACTTTAAAAATTGGTCAGAATATAACTTTTATTTCGGGAGTAAGAGTAGAACAAGAAAATAATGATTATCAAAACAAGTATTCAAACGTACAGGCTGGCGGATTCCCGTATCTTACACTTCCAATTCGTGATACTAGTTCTACTTATTCGGAAACTATAGTTTTACCAAATTTTCATCTTAATATTAAGGTTACTGACTTTATGAATATTCGTCTCGCCGGATATAGAGCTCTTGCCCGTCCTGATTTTAACATGCGATTGAATACCTATTTTGCGTGGAGACCAGCCGCAGTTGGAGGAAACAGACAATTAATTGTTGGCAATCCAAAATTAAAAACCGCAAAAGCTTGGAATTTTGAAATAAACACAACTTTTTATGGAAATGATATAGGATTATTATCTATCTCTGCTTTTTATAAAGAGATAAAAGATATGTACCATATGTTGAATCAAATAAATACTAGTGGCAATATTATATTTGATGATCTTGGTTTAGAGACTAGATCATTGCATGGTAATTCATCATACCAATTAACAGTTCCTTATAATTCAACAGATCCATCAAAAGTGTGGGGTTTTGAATTAGAACATCAGATTAACTTTACTTTTCTGCCAGGTTTATTACAATATATAGTTTTAAGCTACAATGCTTCGATAGTAAAATCGGAAACTCAACTAATCGGATCAACGATAGATACGACTTATATTGTACTTCCTGGATTTCCACCTTTACCTGAATATAAAGAAAGAGCTATTAAGTACAAGCAGCAATTAGAGAATCAACCAAAATTCTTCGGAAACATATCTTTGGGTTATGATATTGGTGGATTCTCTGGAAGAATATCCCTTTTCCATCAGTCTGATTATTATTCTTCTTTTTCACCTAGTAGAAGAAGCGATGTTTTAATAGCTGGGTATAATCGAATAGATTTAGCTTTAAAACAAAAAATAACTGACTATTTAACAATTTTATTAAACATTAATAATCTTACAAATCTAAAAGATATAAATCAGATCGATAACAAAGTCAACCAATACGTACTACCAAACACTAGTCAAAATTATGGATTGACTGGCGATTTGGGTGTAATAATTGAGTTATGATTATTCCCAATTTCTATAGTTTCAAATTTCTAAATACTAAATTCTTTCACTAAACAAAGGAGATGTTATGTTTAAAAAACAATACATCGTGCTTTCTATGTTCGTAATGATCTTTTTGTCCGGATTTACTTTTGGACAAAATGTGCTTCAACTTGTTCCGTTTAACGGCCAGCCAAGTACAGAAATTATGACCCAGATTATTGCTGATACAACAGCAACCGGAGGTCTTTTACCGGATCGTGTGTATGAACTTGTTGGTGGTGGTTTTCCATATATTTGTCAACAGATTTTCTATGTTGAAAATAATCAAGTTTTAAGATTGAGAGCCGCTGCTGGTCCGAAACCAATAATCTACTTGTACCCAGCAGGGTCAGGCGGTACTCCTCAAAATCCACCAGGATATTTTGTTAGATTAAGAGGCGGTGATATTGAAATGTCGGGTATAGCTCTTACTGGATTCTTTGAGCCAATTGACTCAAATTTTAATAATGTTCAGGGTGGTATGTTCCGAAACGATAACGAAGGTTCAAACTACAAATTTGATAATTGTACTTTCTCAAATATTAACGGTCAGGTAATTCGTTGCGAAGGATCTACTGGTACAATTAAAGTTACTAATTGCGTTTTCACAAATTTGGGTGCTTTAAGTACTTCAAATTTTGGTGCAGGAAAAGGAATCGATCTTCGTGCTGTTGCAGTAGACTCTTTAATACTAGTCAATAATACGTGGACAAATTATCAGGATAGAGTTGTGCGCCATTATAATTTTAGTAATCCTTTGGCAGGTACAGGAAATATTAAATATACTAGAATAGACCATAATACAATGTTTAATGGTATGGGCTTCCACGGATTACTTTCTTTAGGTAATGTGGGAGAAAAAGTTATTATAACTAATAACTTATTTAAAGACGCATTTGCTGCAGGAGAAGATTCAACAGATGCAACTAGAACTGCTGAGTGGGCAAACACTGGCGAAAAATATCCTAATGATCTTAATAGAATGACGTGGATATTTACTGCACCAAATGATACAACACAATGGACAATAAGTAATAATTATTATGCTGTTTCAGATTCTGGTCAGGCATTTTTTAATGCACATACAGCAGAACCAATTGTTGTTGGCTCACAACTTTCTTGGCATATTAATAGCCGACTTGGCGCAGATTCTGTAAATGCATTTACATTAATTAGTGATCCTATTCTTACCAACACTCAAAATTTAATGACAAATCTAATGCGATGGTATGTAAGTCCTACTGGCGGCAATAAAACAAAGAACACACCATCAACTTTATGGAATCGTGCGACGGATGATATGGACAGAAGACCAATTGCATTCTGGATAAATGATTTAGATGCTGCATATCAAACATCTTCAGCGGCTTATACTGGATCCCAAGGTGGTTTTCCTGCTGGAGATTTAAACTGGTTCCCAACTAAAAAAGCTGAATGGGAAGTTTGGGTAACTGATGTTAAAACTGAGGAAGGATATGTTCCGGAAACTTTTTCACTTGAACAAAACTATCCAAATCCATTTAACCCTTCAACAAAAATTACCTTCAATCTTTCACAGGCTGGATTTACTAATTTAGCTATTTATAATTTACTTGGACAAAAAGTAGCAACAATTGTAAATCAAGAGTTGATTGCTGGCAGACATACAGTTGATTTTGATGCATCAAATTTATCTTCTGGTGTTTACTTCTATACAATTGAATCTGGCAAGAACATTACAACGATGAAAATGATGTTATTGAAATAATTATCAATTTAATGGCATCCGGTTAAAGCCGGATGCCGATTCTTATTATGAAAAAAATACTTTACTTTTTTATATTAATTCTTATTTCAAACTCCTGGGCTCAAATTTTTGTTGCATCCGATGGTGATGATAATAATCCCGGAACTATTAATCTTCCGTTAAAAAGTATTCAAACCGCTGTTAACAGAATTCAATTAGGTGATACGATTTATGTTAGAGGCGGCAATTATACTCTATCAGATAATGATAAAATTAGTATTTCTAAAAATGGGGATGAAAGCAGTAAATATTATTTATTTGCTTACAATGGTGAACGACCTATACTTGATTTTTCTTCAATGACTATAACCGGAAGTAATCGCGCTATTACATTGAATGGGAGTTTTTGGCACTTAAAAGGTATTGATATCAAAGGAGCCGGTGATAATGGTATGAACATAGGAGGCTCAAATAATATCATAGAATACTGTTCATTTTATGAAAACCATGATACTGGCTTGCAGCTAAGCAGCGGAGCTTCAAATAATCAGATCATCAATTGTGATTCCTATTTTAATTCTGACCCAAGCCAAGGCAATGCAGATGGGTTCGCTCCAAAGCTAAATGTGGGAACAAATAATTATTTTTATGGGTGTAGAGCATGGCAAAATTCTGATGATGGCTGGGATGGTTATCTTCGACCTTCGAACGATATTAGTACAACGGTAGAAAATTGCTGGTGTTTTGCTAATGGGTATTTAAGCAACGGGAGTCCTAGTAGTGGTAATGGTAATGGTTATAAAATGGGAGGAAGTGATAATAAAGATCTTATGCACAATTTTACTTTAAAAAATTGTGTTGCTTTTGATAATCGTGTAAAAGGATTTGATCAGAACAATAATAAAGGTTCAATGACTCTTTATAATTGCTCTGCTTATAGAAATGGTACAAATTATTCGATTACTACTAACTTAGACAGCAGTAAAACTGCAACCTTAATTAATAATGTATCAATAGGTAATTACGGTTCTTTAGCCGGATTTGTTATTCAACAATCTAATAGTTGGTTAAGTCCATTTATTGTTACAAATGAAGATTTTATTTCTATTGATACACTTGGAGTTCGTGGACCACGTAATGCCGATGGAAGTTTGCCAGACCTACAGTTTATGCATCTTGCATCAGGCAGTGATTTAATTGATGCGGGTGTTCCTGTTGGTCTGCCATTTAATGGCTCAGCACCCGATTTAGGCGCATATGAAACCGCTGGAATTCCAAATTCTATTAATTTTGAAATAAGACCAATAAACGAATTTAAACTTAACCAGAATTATCCGAATCCATTTAACCCAAATACTAAGTTTATTTTTGAAATTCCAAATGCTGGCAATGTAACTTTAGAAATCTATAATATTCTTGGTAACAAAGTTGCTGAAGTATTTAACAACTATTTAACCTCCGGACAATTTGAATCAAATTGGGTTGCTGCTGATGGTAACGGAAATATTTTGTCTAGTGGTATATATTTCGCTCGGCTTCATTTTCAGGGAATGAATCAAACAATTAAACTTATTCTGCTAAAATAGTATATGAATAATTATTTTAAATCGATTGCTATCTTGACCTTCTTGGTAGCACTTACTAGTGTTGTAATTAGTTGTACACATTCCCCAACGAAAACTGATGGATGGGAAAAGATTGATGTTGTGCTCGATAGAATTATTCCTCCAATATTTCCTGATAAAGAATTTAATATTAAGGTTTATGGTGCTGTTGGAGATGGAATAACCGATTGTACAAATTCAATTAAACTTGCTATTGATGACTGTGTTAAAAATGGCGGCGGAAAAGTGCTGGTACCAAAAGGAGTTTATTTAACAGGAGCAATTCGTTTAAAAAGTAATGTTAACTTATACTTGGCAGATAGTGCTGCTTTAATATTTTCTGATGATAAAAGTAAATATCTCCCACTTGTTTATAGTAGATGGGAAGGTGTAGAGTGTATGAATTATTCTTCTCTAATTTATGCTTTTGGTGAAGAAAACATTGCTATTACTGGAACTGGAATTTTAGACGGCCAGGGAAGTAACAGTAATTGGTGGAGTTGGAAGGGTATTGAGAAATATGGATGGCAAGACGGAATGCCAAATCAAAAAATCGGAAGGGACAAACTCTTTGAAATGGGTGAGAAGGATATTCCGGTTGAACATCGTGTTTTAGGGGATGGATATTATTTAAGACCAAATTTTGTTCAATTCTATAAATCAAAAAATATTTTAATTGAAGGTGTTAGTTTTAAGGATTCCCCCATGTGGTTTATTAATCCTGTCCTTTGTCAAAATGTTTCACTAATAGGTGTTAATATTGAAGGATTAGGACCAAATAATGACGGGTTTGACCCTGAAAGTTCAAAAGACGTTTTAATTGAAAATTGTTTTTTCAATAATGGAGATGATTGCATTGCAATAAAATCTGGCAGAAATAATGATGGAAGAAGGATCAATATTCCAAGTGAAAATATTATTATTAAAAATTGTGAAATGAAAAATGGACACGGCGGTGTTGTTTTAGGAAGTGAAATTTCTGGTGGTGCAAATAATATTTTTATCGAAGATTGCGTTATGGATAGTCCGGAACTTGATAGAGCAATTAGAATTAAAACTAATTCGGTTCGAGGTGGAAAGATTGAAAATATTTTTGTTAGAAATCTTACTATCGGAGAAGTGAAGGAAGCAATATTAAAAATAAATTTTTACTATGAAGAAGGTGATGCCGGAAAATTTACACCATCCGTTAATAATATAGTTCTTGAGAATATTATAAGTAAAAAAAGTTCTTATGCTTTATGGATTAAAGCTTATGAACACTCAAAAGTAAAAAATTTAGTTATAAGAAATTCAAGATTTGAAAATGTTGGTAATAATAATTTGTTAGAGAATGTTGAAAGCATTTCATTTGAAGATGTGACTATTAATAATAAGGTGATCAATTAATTATGATTTCCAAAACTCCTTTTCAAAATGTTATTTCGGTAATTCTTCTTTTAGTTTTGATTGGCTGCAGTTCAGTTAATACAAGTAAGAAAGAAGTTATTGCAATCACTCCAGAAATCCTGGTAAATAGTTTTATAGATATCTATCCTGATACAGTAGCATATAAAACTGAAGCTAAGAGTTATAAATGGAATTATGAACAAGGATTAATTCTTGAATCAATCTATAGACTTTGGATTAATACAAAAGAAGAAAAATATTTTAATTACATAAAAAAGAATATTGATTATTATGTAAATGATGATGGTTCTATTAAGACTTATGACTTAAATAATTTTAATATTGATAATATTGCATCAGGCAGGGTGCTTTTACATCTTTATGAAACAACCAAACAAAAAAAATATAAAATCGCTGCAGATAATTTAATTAAACAATTAAAGTTACATCCAAGAACAAGTGAAGGTGGGTTTTGGCATAAGAAAATTTATCCAAACCAGATGTGGTTAGATGGATTGTATATGGCTGAACCATTCTATTCAGAATATTCTGTGATGTTCAGTTCCCGAGGAAATTTTGATGATATTGCAAATCAGTTTTTATTGATCAAAAAACATTTGTATGATAAAAAAACTGGATTATACTTTCATGGTTGGGATGAAAGTAAACAGCAAAAATGGGCTGATCCAATTAAAGGAACATCACCAAATTTTTGGGGAAGATCTCTTGGCTGGGTTATGATGGCGATGGTTGATGTGCTTGATTCGTTTCCTGAAAATCACAAAGACAGAAATGAAATACTTAAAATGTTTCAAGAACTTTCATCTTCGCTATTAAAATATCAAAATGAAAAGTCTAAGCTATGGTACCAAGTTGTGGATAAATCAAATCAGAAGGGAAATTATATAGAAACATCAGCATCGTCTATGTTTATTTATGCATTTGCAAAAGGGTATAATAAAGGATATCTGGAAGAGCATTTTAAAGAAGCAGCAAAAGAGTCATTTTCTTCATTGGTTAAAAACTTTATCATAGAGGATAATGATGGTCGTTATGTCTTAACTAATGTTTGTTCAGTTGGAGGATTGGGCGGCAATCCGTATCGCGATGGTAGTTTTGAATACTATATTAGCGAACCCAAAAGAGATAATGATTTTAAAGGATATGGAGCATTAATACTAGCAGCCCATGAAATTATTAAAATTGAATAAGTAAGATTTAGAATAATCGTATTAGAAGTTATTGGAAAGAGAGTAAAATATTTTTATGCCCAACAAAAGAGTCTCACCAGCAAAATTAGAAGATTTGGCAAAAATCCTGGGAGTTTCCAAGGTTACAATTTCTAAAGCCCTTAGAGATCATTCGGATATTTCTGATGAAACAAAAATAAAAGTAAAACAACTTGCTGAAAGTTTAGGCTATCGTCCAAACATCAACGCAAGAAATCTGTCTTCTAGAAAATCTAATATTATTGGTATTGTTGTACCAAAAATTGCACATTTCTTTTTTGGTTCAGTTATCGAAGCTATTTATGATTCTGCATTTGAAAAAAAATATGAAAGTGTCATTACGGTATCGCAGGAGATAGCTGCAAGAGAAAAACAACATATTGAATCATTACTTTCGATGCGAATTGATGGTTTAATAGTATCAATAACAGAACAGACAAAAGACTATTCGATTTTTGATCGCGTTATTAAAATGAATGTTCCGATGGTTTTTATTGATAGAGTTCCGGATATACCGGGAGTTCCAAGTGTAACTGTTGATGATAGAGGCGGGGCTTTTTCTGCAGTGGAATATTTTATTAACAAAGGATATCGTAATATTAGTTTAGTTGGAGGGCACGATTATATAAACATTGGAAAAGCAAGAACGCAGGGATTTTTTGATGCAATGAATAAATACAATGTTCCTGTAAATAACGAATGGATTATTAAAAGTGGATTTGGCGAGGAAGATGGATATAATGCTTTTAAGGGATTATTAAAAAGTGGTCAATTACCTGAAGCAATTCTTGCTGTCACTTATCCTGTTGCTCTTGGTTTATACGAAGCAGCTTCTGAAGTTGGGATAAAAATTCCTAAAGATATAAATGTTACTTGCTTTGGTAATAATATATTTAAATATATGGCACCTTCTGTTTTTAACTATGTTGATCAGCCAACTCGCCAATTAGGAACCTCTGCAGTTAGTTTGCTGTGTAATTTAATGAATAATCCTGATAAGGAATTTGATAGACAAATAGAATTACCAACACGTTTATTGCTAAACGGTCGAAATCCGGTTGATACAGCCATAGTAGCTTAAATTAAACCAATAGCCTCAAATTCAACTAGTTCTTAAAATGAAAAATTCTTTATTCATTTTTTTCATTTGTATTACCCTTTCCATTCAATCATTCTCGCAAGGTAATGATGGTATATCTTTTTTTATCGTTGCCAAAGATGGAACAGGTGATTTTGTTTCCATTCAGGAAGCTTTAAATTCAATACCTAAAGGTTGTAAAAATTATTTTACTATTTTCATTAAAAATGGTAATTATAACGAAAAGATTTTTATAGAACATAGTAATATTATTATATGTGGAGAAAGTAGAGTAAACACAATTATTGAATTTGCTGAGTTAAGAAAAAACTGGAAGCTTACACACGATGACGATTACGGTTCTGCCATCGTAAATATCAAACCGCACATATCAGATATTATTTTCAAATCGATCACAATAAAAAATAATTATGGTAGTCTTTATGGCGATCATGATCATGCATTTGTAATAAGATCGTTTGAAGGATCAACCAGAATAATTTTAGATGATTGTGCAGTTATATCTGATGGTGGTGATGCTCTTTCATTATGGAACACTGACGGTGGAATGTATTATCATCATAATTGTTTTTTTGAAGGTTGGGTTGACTATGTATGCCCAAGAGGATATTGTCTTATTGAGGACAGTAAATTTTATGGTCATAATTTAACTGCATCAATTTGGCATGATGGAAGTAAAAATGAAGATTATAAATTTGTAATTAAAAATTCCTATTTCGATGGTGTGGAAAATTTTCCATTAGGAAGATTTCATCGCGATGCTCAGTTTTATTTAATTGATTGTATATTCTCACATAATATGGCTGATAAACAAATATTTTTTGCACCATCAAATCCACCAAGAATACTACAGTGGGGTGAGGATAGAATCTACTTTTCTGATTGTAAAGTTGAAGGGAAAGAATATAACTGGCTAAAAGATAATTTAGAAAAATCTAAAGAACATCCTGCCAAAAGTGAAATAAATTCTAATTGGGTATTTGCTGGTAAATGGGATCCAATTAGCGTTCTTAAAAATATTAACGATATATTGGAATCATTTCAGAAAAAATAGCATTAGTTCTAAAGTAGAAGCAGAATACTACTAATCTCAAAAATTTGTGTTAAAAATTATTTCCATATGAAAAAAATATTGTATTCTTTTTTATTTATTGTGTTAGTAGCAAATCTTGTTGTTATATATGCCCAAACTGATGAGCCAGCAAAAAACATAACAATCTTTATGATTGGTAATTCAACTATGGCTGATAAACCATTGAAAGATGGCAATCCTGAAAAAGGATGGGGGCAAATATTTCCACTCTATTTTAGTGACGGAATTAAAATAGAAAATCATGCAGTTAATGGAAGAAGCACAAAAAGTTTTATTGATGAAGGAAGATGGGATACAGTTGTTCCAAAAATTAAGCCTGGGGATTATGTAATTATGGAGTTTGGGCATAACGATGCCAAAAAAGATGATCCTAAAAGATTTGCAGATGCAAACACGGATTATAAATGGAATCTTCAAAAGTTTATAAATGAAACTCGACAAAGAGGGGGTATTCCAATTTTAGCCACTCCAATAGTTAGAAGAAGATTTGATGAGCTTGGAAAATTCTATGATGTTCACGGCGATTATCCAAATGTTGTTAGAGACATATCTGTAAAAATGAATGTTCTTCTATTAGATCTTCATAAAAAATCTGAAGAGTATATAATCAAACTTGGTGAGGAAAGGTCTAAAGGATTTTATCTTCATATAGATGCGGATGAGTACAATTCTTTACCCAATAGATTGGAAGACAATACACATCTTTCACCTTGCGGCGCATTTAGAATTTGTGATTTTGCTGCTGATGAAATTAAACTTAAAATACCTCAACTAGCCAGATATCTAAAAAATTAAATAATCATTATGATAATTAAACCCAAAATAACTATGCCAAATCAATTCAAACTAATGATAATACTTGTTCTAAGTTTATTTCTTGCAGCATGCAGCAGTAAAAATGTTACGATAATAAATGTTACCAATTCAATAGATCAAAATATTAAAGATGCAGAAGTAGAAACCCCAATTAATTTTAAACTAAAAAGTTTCACTTTAAATTCTGATAATGGCGATATTCCATTCCAGATAATTAATGATGGGGAAAAAAGAACATTAAAATTTGTTATTGATTTAAGTGCGAATGAAACAAAAACAATTAGATTAGAAGAAAATTTGTTGCTGGATGTTAAGCGATTTAAAGCTAGAACTTATGCTGAGCTATCTGCAAAAAAAGGTGATGTATACTACGATGAGAGATTCCGCGGCGATAAGTTTGAGAGTGTATCTTATTTAAAAGTTCCATCAATACATACTGATCATGATGCATTATTTAAGTATGAAGGTCCGGGTTGGGAATCAGAAAAAGTTGGTTATAGATTTTATCTTGATTGGCGGAATGCAACAGATATTTTCGGCAAAAAGAAAAATCAATTAATTCTTGATCAGGTTGGAACGCACGATACAGTTGCAAATGATGATTCCTATCATAGTATGCAGGAATGGGGAATGGATATATTTAAAGTTGGCAGCTCATTAGGAATTGGTTCAATTGGCATGTGGGCTGATGGTAAAGTTAATATGGTTTCAAAAACAGACAGTATTATTTGCTCAATTCCTTACACAGGTCCAATTGAAGCTAAAATAATTACCGATTATTATGGCTGGCAAGTTGGAAATAAAAAATATGATTTAAGTTCAAGTCTTTCAATTTCTGCAGGCAGTCGATTAACTAAATGTGAAATGCAAATTTCTAACAATGCTGAAAATATTGTTACAGGTTTAGCTAAGTATGACAAGACTGAGTTTATCAAAAGTAATAATAGCAACGGCTGGAATTATTTAGCTCTTTATGGCAATCAAACATTGGTTAGTGATAATGATAAGCTCGGTATCGTTGTTTTTTATAATACTGATCAACTCATCGAATTGTTAGAAAATGAACTTAGTTTTATTATAAAACTAAAACCTGACAATGGAAAATTAATATACTATTTTGCCGCTGCGTGGGAACAAGAAGAAAATGGAATTAAGAATGTTGAGGAGTTTAGAAGCTATTTGGAAGAGACATTACAAACTCTAAATAATCCAGTTATTGTTGAAATCAAATAAAAGAATATTTAAATGGAAAAGTATGATTTAAATGAGGACAGATATTTTAGTCCGGATTCATCTGTGCGAAATTATGCTCGCCAAATTTATGAATCAATAAAAAATTTACCAATTATTAGTCCGCATGGGCATGTTGATCCGCAGATTTTTGTGGAAAATAAACCATTCCTTAATCCAACACAATTATTTTTGATTCCTGATCATTATGTCTACAGAATGTTGTATTCACAGGGAATTAAATTGGAGTTGCTTGGAATCCCATCAATTGATGGAACACAAGTAGAAACGGATCCAAGAAAAATCTGGCAGTTATTTGCAGATAACTATCACTTATTTGTTGGAACTCCTTCTGGTAATTGGCTTGCTTATGAGTTTAATAAAATTTTTAACATTGAAGAAAAACCAAATAGTACAAATGCACAATCAATATATGATAGACTTCAGGAAAAACTTAATTCTAATGAATTTTTACCTAGAAACTTATTTGAGAGATTTAATATTGAAGTACTATCCACCACTGATGCTGCTAGCGATTCTTTAGATCAGCATAAACAAATAAAAAATTCTGGCTGGAATAAAACAGTTATTCCTTGTTTTAGACCTGATGCGGTAACTGATTTATCCTCAAAAAGCTGGAAACAAAATTTATCAGCATTAGAAAAAGTTGTTGGGTATGAAATTTCTAATTATCAAAAACTTATTCAAGCATTAGAAGAGCGCAGAAAATACTTTAAAGAGGTTGGAGCAACATCAACTGATCACGGAGTATTTTCTCCTTACACTCATCAGTTGTCTTCAAATGAAGCAGAAAAAATATTCAATCGTGCATTTAATAATAAACTTGAAGAAAATGATGCGGAATTATTTACTTCTAATATGCTGATGGAAATGGCACGAATGAGCACGGAAGACGGCTTGACAATGCAAATTCATCCCGGCTCCTACCGTAATCATAACGAAATTATATTTAATAGGCACGGACTGGATAAAGGCTGCGATATTCCAATGCAGACTGAATATTCTTTTAATCTTAAAGAACTTTTAAATAAATATGGAAATAATGCTAATCTTACCATAATAGTATTTACTCTCGATGAAACAACCTACTCAAGAGAACTAGCGCCGTTGGCAGGGCATTATCCTGCAATGAAACTTGGACCGGCATGGTGGTTTCATGACAGTCTTGAAGGTATGATGAGATTTAGAAGAATGGTTACTGAAACAGCGGGATTTTATAATACAGTTGGATTTAATGATGACACAAGAGCATTTATTTCAATTCCTGCAAGACACGATTTAGCAAGAAGAGTTGATTCAAATTATTTAGGCGAACTGGTTGCAAAACATATAGTCAGTTTGAACGAAGCGATGATTGTCGCCAAAGACCTTACTTATAACTTAGTTAAAAAAGCCTATAAATTATAATGGACTTATTGAAAATGGATAAATTAAAATTCAAGGAAGAACTGTTTTCTTATCGAGCAATGCAAAATACTCCTATCAAAAAATATCTATTAGAAAAAGAAGAAATAGCTCTGTACCCAAAATCTGTTAGAGAATATAATGGAGTTATATTTTTTATTGCACGTGAAAACAAGAAAAAATATTTGTTTCTGTATTGTGAAAGCACATCTAATAATATTTGCTCAAAGTTTAAGGGATTAGTTTTTGTTCCCGCAGAAAAAAAGGGTTACTTTATCAAAAAATGCTTGCTAAATACTTACAATAGAAAGGCTTTACAAAGAGTATTCCCATTTACAAATGCAGTATGTATTGGTTTAGAAAATTCGTTTGGATTTGGCGATAGACTTGGGTTAGCAAATCCTGCTCATATTCGCTCGGTATTGAAATCTGAATTTAAACCAATACTTGCACAGCAATCAATTCGAGAATTATCTCGCACAAATCGTACTCCGGTTGAGGTAATGGATGCAGCTGTATGGGCTGTTTTTCAGGAAGGTTATGAAAAAGGATTTGGTGCAGATGCTGATCATTTAAAAACAACTGAAGATATTGATTTGATGGTTGAAAATGGATTTAGAATGTTTACATTCGATCCAAGTGAATTTGTTGTAAATGAAGCAGATCACATAAATGAAACTGAACTTGATAAAAGAATTAATAATTTGAACTGGAAAGGATTACAATCTAACATCAAAGAATTAAGTGCTCAATATTTAGATAAAGAATTTGTGCTTACAGAAAGTTTAACTATTACTTCAGATTTAGTAAGCATTAAAAAGGCACTTGTAAAATATGGTAATGCCGTTGCCCACATAAAAAAATTATATGACCATTTGGTGACAAATTATCCTGATTATGATTCAGAAGTTGAAATATCTGTTGATGAAACGGAATCGGTTACAACTCCATTTGAACATTTCTTTTTTGTAAAAGAATTAAATCGTTTAGGTGTTAAGTTTATTAGTCTAGCTCCAAGATTCATTGGTGATTTTGAAAAGGGAATTGATTACAAAGGTGATTTAGATTTGTTTAAGCAGGAATATCTGAAACATCTTTCAATCACAAAATATTTCGGAAACTATAAAATCAGTTTGCATTCTGGAAGTGATAAGTTTAGTGTTTATAAAGTTATCGGAAGTATTAAAGGTGCATACACACATATTAAAACTGCCGGGACAAGTTACCTTGAAGCACTAAAAGTTATGGCAATAAAAGAACCAAATTTTTTTAGAGAAATACTTGATTATTGCACTGCACTATATGAACAGGAAAAGAAAACTTACCACGTTTCAGCCAATTTAAATAAAATCAAATCCGCTAAAGATTATTCCGATGAAGAGTTAGAATCTTTATTCTATGATGATAATGTAAGGCAAGTACTTCATGTTACTTTTGGCCGTGTGTTAACTGACAAGACTACAAATGGTGATTCTAAGTTTAAAGATAGACTTTTGGATTATTTAAAAACCTATGAAGAAACTTATTACGAGATAATAGAAATTCATTTCCATAAACATTTAGATCCTTTTAAATAAATATTATGAATAAAAAACAAATACTTGATGAAATATTTAAACGTAAAGCTGTTGCTGTTTTAAGAGTAAAAGAGGAGGACAAGCTTAAGAAAGTAATTCAAGCGATTTCTGATGGCGGAGTATCAATTGTTGAAATAACAATGACGGTTCCAAACGCAATTAAATTGATTGAAAAAATGTCTCAGGAATTAGATGAGAATATTATCGTTGGAGTTGGCTCAGTATTAGATAAACAAACTGCCGAAGATGCAATAAAAGCTGGAGCCAAATATGTTGTTAGTCCAATCCTAAAAAAAGAAATTATTGAGATGGCGCAAAAGTATGATGTTCCAGTTATGCCTGGTTGTTTTACTCCGAGTGAAATTTATTCAGCTTTTGAGATGGGTGCAGATATAGCAAAAGTTTTTCCTGCTGATGTAGTTGGGATGCCTTTTTTCAAAGCTATTTTAGCACCAATGCCTCATCTTAAACTAATGCCGACTGGAGGTGTTACGTTAACTAATGCTGGCGATTGGCTGAAAGTAGGTGCTTGTGCAGTTGGAATTGGTTCTGCTTTGCTTGATGATAAAGCGATTAAAGAAGAAAATTATTTGAAGCTTACTGAAAATGCTAAAACAATTATGAACAGTATCAATTCAGTAAATAAAAATTAGAGGGATAGTAAATGAAATACGAAATACCTGGTGTTAAAAATAAAGTTTGTGTAATTACAGGTGGTGCCGGTGTAATCGGCACTTCGCTTGGGTTAGGATTAGCAGAAGCAGGAGCTAAAGTTGCAATTGTAGATTTTAATCTTGAACGTGCCAACGAAGTTGCAAATCTTATTAATGAAAAAACTAATTCTGGTGCTATCGGAATTTTTGCAAATGTACTTGATAAAAATTTACTGATTGAAAGCAGAAATCAAATTCATTCCAAGCTAGGTAAGGTTGATGTTTTAGTAAATGGTGCCGGCGGTAATGCTCCATCTGCTACAACAAAAGAAGAATTTGTAGTTGATACTAAGCTTGATGATTTATCTGGAACTTTATTTGGATTAGACATTGATGGATTTAGAAAAGTATTTGATTTGAATTTTTTGGGTACAGTTCTTCCAACAATGGTTTACGCTGAAGATCTTCTAAAAAATGGTGGAAGTATAATTAATATCTCTTCAATGAATGCATTCCATCCACTAACAAAGATTCCAGCTTATTCAGCAGCAAAAGCTGGTATAAACAATTTAACGGAATGGCTCGCAGTTCATTTTGCTAAAGTTAATATTCGTGTTAATGCAATAGCCCCGGGCTTTTTTGTAACAGATCAAAATCGATTTTTACTTTATGATAAAGAATCAGGAAAGCTATCACCACGTGGAGAAAAAATATTATCCAACACGCCTATGGGCAGATTTGGTGAACCTGATGAACTTATCGGAACATTACTTTACCTGATTTCTGATTTATCAAAATTCGTTACAGGAATTGTCATTCCCGTTGATGGCGGCTTTAATTCTTATAGTGGTGTTTAAAAATCATAATAAAAAAACATTAAAATGTTAATCCAAATAAATCTATAACGAGGTTAATGTAAATGGATCTAGAATTAAAAAAAGATTACAAATATTCTTTAATAGTACCAACAAGTATGGGCGTTAGAATAACTCCCATAAATGGACAACCTGTTCATTGTAGTGATACATATACACTTCAAGCGACAAGTGCAGAAACGAATGTGGCGAGTATTTCTTCTTTTCTTGGACTTCCTGTAAAAGTCTTAACCGTTTTTGTAAAAGATAGTCCTATTGCAAAATTCATAAAAAGCAATTTGAAAAGTAGAAATATGGATTTTGAAGGTAAAGATGTTCCTCAAGGTGGCCCTTGGGGATATCGTCATCAATTTAATATTGCTGATAGCGGGTTTGGTTCACGTGGACCAAGAGTTCATAATGATCGAGCTGGTGAGATTGGCAGAACATTGAATGCAAAAGATTTTGATTTGGATAGAATATTTGGAAAAGAGGGCGTTCAGATAATTCATTTATCAGGATTAATTGCTGCGCTATCTGAAGAAACTTGTAACTTCTGTTTAGAATTAGCAAGAGCTGCAAAAAAACATGGTACTAAAATTTCTTTCGATTTAAATTATCGCGCTACTTTCTGGAAAGATCGTGATAAAGAATTACGATCAGCATTTACTGAAATAGCTTCTCTCTCTGATATACTCGTTGGCAATGAAGAAGATTATCAACTCTGTCTTGGTATAGAGGGACCTGAAGCAGGTGGAAAAGAGATTGAAGAAAAAATTGGAAACTTTAAAGAGATGATTGGAAGAGTAAAGAAAACATTTCCTAATGCATCAGTTTTTGCAACCACTTTACGTGAAGTTGTAAATTCAAATAAACATTTGTGGGGAGCAATAATGCTGGAAGGCAGCAACTGGCATGTTGTAAATCCAAGAGAGATAAATGTACTTGATCGTATCGGTGGCGGCGATGGTTTTGTTGGTGGATTAATTTATGCAATTCTAAAGAATTGGGAACCAGCAAAATGGATTCAATTCGGATGGGCCTCCGGTGCGCTCGCCACAACTTTCCAAACAGATTATGCTCAGCCTGCTGATGAAGAAATGGTTTGGAGTGTTTGGGAAGGTAATGCAAGAGTAAAACGATAATCGAAATTTCTGGAGCAAATTAATCGTGTTAGTTAATTTGCAGTTAGTTAGTAGAGCCGGAGTGTTACTCCTTTTTCACTCCGGTTTCTTTTACACAAAATTAGAATACTGTTTAATTAAATTTATATTAGAGTGATAGATGATTGACAATCCACAAAAAGTGTTGGAAGATTTAAAACCCACAAAAGAATTTTTTGTTGGAATAGATTCTGATGGTTGTGTGTTTGATACAATGGAAATAAAACAGAAAGAGGCTTTTTGTCCAACGTTCATCAAACATTACAAATTGCAAAAGATTTCTAAATATGCTCGTGAAGTTTGGGAGTTTGTAAATCTTTATTCAAAAACTCGTGGTGTAAATAGATTTAAAGCATTGTTACGAGCAATTGAACTTCTTGAAAGGAGACCTGAAGTTAAAGCACGTGGAATGAAATTTTTAGATATGACTGCTGTAGCTGAATGGGTTAACATAGAAAACAAACTTGGTAATCCCGCTCTTGAAAAATATGCTAAAGAAAAAGACGATTACTTGATAAATTTAACTTTAGATTGGTCCAAAGAAGTAAATAAAATTATTGAAGAAATGGTATTTGATATTCCACCATTTCCATTTGTTAAAGAATCGTTAGATAAAATGAAGGAGAAAGCGGATTTGATTGTGGTGTCTCAAACCCCTGGGGAAGCATTAACTCGAGAATGGGAAGAACACAACATTCAGGACTATGTTAGAGTGATTGCCGGGCAAGAATATGGAACTAAAACTGAACATCTTAAATATGCAGCAAAAGGAAAATATTCTGATAAAAAAATATTGATGATTGGTGATGCTCCTGGTGATCAATCAGCGGCAAAATCAAATGGTGTATTGTTTTATCCGATCAATCCCGGACATGAAGAAGAAAGCTGGAAAAGATTTTATGAAGAGTCTGCGGATAAATTTTTTTCAGGAACTTTTGCTGGCGATTATGAAGAAAAACTTTTAAAAGAGTTTGAAAGTTATTTGCCTGAACTTCCTGGATGGGAAAAATAAATATGTTATACTTTTCTAAAGGATCAGAGAACGAATCAATAAGTAATGCACAGTTAAAAGAATTTATCTTTTCTACCTTGCAAAAACTTGGCGATAGAAAAAAAGTATTAGCTGTTCCACCAGATTTCACAAGATATCATTCGCAAGCTGGAATAATCACAGAATTTGTTTATGAATATTATAAAGAGAAATTAGTTGATGTTCTTCCAGCAACAGGAACACACTTTCCTGTTAGTGATGAAGAAAAAAAAATGATGTTTGGTTCTGTCCCCGCAAATCTATTTAGAGTACACAAGTGGAAAGAAGATCTTGCGACTTTAGGTGAAGTTCCTTCTGAATACATTAAAGAAATTTCCGAAGGTAAATTAGATTTTACCTGGCCGGCACAAGTAAATAATCTTCTCGCAAAAGGAAATCACGATTTAATTCTTTCAATCGGTCAAGTTGTTCCACACGAAGTTATTGGAATGGCTAACTACAATAAAAATATTTTTGTTGGCACCGGCGGGAAGGGTGGAATTCACAAAAGCCATTATCTTGGGGCTGTTTATGGAATGGAAAGAATTATGGGAAGGGCAGATACACCGGTAAGAAAAGTATTGAATTATGCATCAGACAACTTTGCAAAACATTTGCCTATCATTTATATCTTAACTGTTATCGGAAAAGATGAAAACAATAAGCTTGTAATTAAAGGTCTGTTTATTGGAGATGATTATGAATGCTTCAAGCTTGCAGCAGAATTATCTTTAAAAGCAAACTTTATTATGCTTGATAAACCGCTCAATAAAGTTGTGGTTTACCTTGACCCTATGGAATTCAAAAGTACCTGGCTTGGAAACAAAAGTATTTATCGAACCCGAATGGCAATTGCTGATGATGGGGAATTGATAGTCCTTGCACCAGGGCTAAGCACTTTTGGCGAAGATAAGGAAATTGATTCACTCATTAGAAAGTATGGATATAAAACGACTCCAGAGATATTAAACTATGTTAAAAATTATAGCGATATAAATAATAATCTTGCTGCGGCAGCTCATTTAATTCATGGGTCATCAGAAAACAGGTTTAAGATAACTTATTGTCCTGGTAATCTTACAAAAGAAGAAATTGAAAGTGTAAATTTTGAATATGCATCATTAGATGAGATGATAAAAAAATATAACCCAGAAAAACTTATTGATGGAATTAATAAAATGCCTGATGGAGAAGAAATCTTTTACATTTCAAATCCTGCGCTTGGGTTATGGGCATCTAAAAATCGTTTTAATATTTAATTGGTTGGAGAATAAAAATTGGAACTCTCAAATATTGCATTAATTGGGGTTGGAGTTATGGGCGGAAATCTTGCCTTAAATATGGAAAGCAAAAACTATTCAGTTGTTGTGTTTGATAAAGACTCATCAAAAGTTGAAAAGTATCTTAAAGAGAAATCGTCTGGCAAAAAAATATCTGGTGTAAAATCATTAGAAGAGTTGGTTCAAAAATTGGAACTACCAAGGAAAATACTAATTATGGTTCCTGCTGGTAAAGCGGTTGATGAATTGATTGAAGAATTAATTCCCTATTTGGATAAAGGTGATATTCTCATTGACGGAGGCAATTCACACTTCCCTGATACAACAAGACGAACAAGCTATCTTGAAGAAAAAGGTTTTCTTTTTGTTGGAACCGGAGTTTCTGGCGGGGAAGAAGGTGCGCTTACGGGTCCATCGATTATGCCCGGTGGGTCGTTCAAAGCATGGGAATTTGTTAAACCAATCTTTCAATCTATTTCAGCAAAAGTTGAAGGTAATATTCCCTGCTGTGAATGGGTTGGAGAAAATGGTGCAGGACACTTTGTAAAGATGGTTCACAATGGAATTGAATATGGAGATATGCAGCTTATTTGTGAGGCTTACCAAATAATGAAGGATTTACTTGACCTTTCATATGAAGAAATGTTTGAGATATTTAAGGAATGGAATAAAGGGGAACTGCAAAGTTATTTAATTGAAATAACAAGAGATATATTAAATACAAAGGAAAATGGTGAGCCCCTTGTTGAAAAGATTCTTGATACTGCAGGACAAAAAGGAACTGGTAAATGGACAGTAATAGCTTCGCTGGATATGGGGGTGCCCTTAACGTTAATAAGTGAATCAGTTTTTGCTCGTGCGCTTTCTGCATTAAAAGAGGAAAGAGTCGAGGCATCAAAAATATTGTCTGGTCCTAAACCAAATTTTACTGGCGATAAGAAAGTATTTATAGACGATATTGGCAAAGCATTATATGCTTCTAAAATTATTTCTTACGCACAGGGCTATATCTTAATGCGTAATGCTGCAAAAGAATATAATTGGAATCTTAATTACGGCGGGATTGCTTTGATGTGGCGCGGAGGCTGTATCATTAGATCGGTTTTTCTTGGTAAGATTAAGGAAGCATTTGATAAAAATCCAAATCTTATGAATCTTTTGCTAGATCAATTTTCAAACAAAAAATTGAAGAATCACAGGAATCTTGGAGAAGAGTTGTCTCAACTTCAATCAATAATGGTATTTGGGTTCCTGCGTTAAGCAGTGCGCTTACATATTTTGATGGATATAGAAATTCAAGATTGCCAGCAAATCTGCTTCAAGCACAAAGAGATTACTTTGGTGCGCACACTTATGAGAGAACAGATAAACCTCGTGGAGAGTTTTTTCATACAAACTGGTGAGAGAATTAATTATTAAATAAGGGAATACAAAATGGATGTAAGATATTCACCCAATCAAAATGGATTTAAAAAACTTGGAACAGATGAATTACGAAAATCTTTTTTGATTGAAGACCTTTTTCAGAAAAATAAAATGCTGATGACTTATTCTGATGTTGATAGGTCAATAACAGGTTCAGCTGTTCCGGCAGGTAAAGCGCTTAAACTCGTTGCGACAAAAAAAGAAATGGCAGCAAATTATTTTACTGAACGTAGAGAACTTGGAATTATTAACATTGGCGATAACGGTTCCGTATTAGTTAATGGGAAAGTTTATAAAATGGATAATAAAGATGGGCTGTATATAGGTCGTGGTGAAAAAACCATTGAGTTTAAAAGTAAATCAGCTAGTAAACCAGCTTTATTTTACTTCGTAAGTTATCCTGCTCACAAGACTTATCCCGATAAGCATATTAAGTTTTCACAATCAACTCCAGTAAAATTAGGCTCATCATCAGATTCAAATAAAAGAACAATTTATAAGTACATCCATCCCGGCACAATGAAAACATGTCAATTGGTTTTAGGATTGACCGAACTGGATGAAGGAAGCGTCTGGAATACAATGCCTGCCCACACACATCAACGAAGATCTGAAGTCTATATGTATTTTAATTTGAAACCTGATTCATTTGTTATACATATTCTTGGAGAAGCAACCGAAACAAGACATATAATAATAAGAAATAAACAGGCCGTTCTCTCAACTAGCTGGTCAATGCACTCAGGTGTTGGGACTCAAAATTACTCATTCATCTGGGCAATGGGTGGTGAGAATCAGGTTTTTGATGATATGGATTGGATACCAATGCAGAATCTGAAATAGTTATAATCATTTAAAGACTTAAATACTTAATTTTTTAAAAACATCTGTTTCGAATGAATTATCTAAATAAAAATTTTATTGCTGGAATATTTGTATTAATATTTTTCTCTGGCTGTGTAAAAACAACTGATATTAGAACCATTAAGATTGGGCACGGGCTTGACCAATTTCATCCTGTACACAAGGCGATGGAATTTATGGCAGGTCGAGTTGCTGAAAAATCCAATGGAAAAATTTTGATGTCAATTTATCCAAGCCAGCAGCTTGGAACTGAACGTGAATGCTTAGAGCTATTGCAAATAGGCAGTTTGGGAATGACAAAAGTTTCATCATCAGTGCTGGAGGGCTTTAGTCCAAACTTTAAAGTGTTTTCTCTTCCTTACATTTTTAGAGATGATGAGCATAAGTTCAAATTCTTTGAAAGTGATTTTGGAAGAGGACTTTTAAGAAGCACCGAAAAATTCTGGTTAAGAGGTTTATGTTATTACGATGCTGGCAGCAGAAGTTTTTATACTAAAAATAAACCTATCATTAAGCCGGATGATCTTAAAGGATTAAAGATAAGAACACAGGAAAGTCCGACTTCGGTGAAGCTTGTGAATGCTTTGGGAGGTTCTGCAACACCAATTTCCTGGGGTGAATTGTATACCGCATTACAGCAAGGTGTTGTTGATGGAGCAGAAAACAATCCACCCAGTTTTTATTTATCTAAGCATTATGAAGTATGTAAACATTATTCTCTTGATGAACATACTTCTGTACCGGATGTATTATTAATTAGTACAATTATCTGGGAAGATTTATCACAAGAAGAAAAAGTATGGATACAAGAAGCGGCAGATGAATCGTATCAGTATCAAAAAGAACTTTGGCAGATTGCAACAATTGAAGCATTAGATGAAGTCCAAAAAGCTGGAGTTAAAATTTATTATCCTGATAAAAATCTTTTTAATGAAAAAGTCCAATCTTTAATCGATGAATTTAATAGTGAACCTGAAATCTATGAACTTATTCAAAAAATAAAGGCAATCAAATGATTCTTACTTCAATTAAAAAAAATATTGACTTTATTTTAAAATGGGTTGTTATAATCATCTTTGCGATTATGACAATTAATGTGCTTTGGCAGGTGTTATCAAGATTTATTTTAGCAAAACCAAGTTCTTTTACTGAAGAGCTTGCAAGATACATGCTTGTTTGGATAGGCATTTTAGGGGCGAGCTATGTTGCAGGTCAGAAAATGCATCTTGCAATTGACTTGCTAGCAACAAAATTATCAACTCAGTATAAATCATTTCTAGAGATTCTCATTCAATTTTTCGTTTTTGTTTTTGCATTATTTGTAATGGTAATCGGAGGAATGAGATTGGTTACGATTACATTAGCATTAAATCAAATATCTGCAGCACTGCAAATAAAATTAGGATTTGTTTATCTAATCTTACCGATAAGTGGTTTATTGATGATGTTTTATTCATTCTATTTTATTTTCGAAGAGATAAACAAATTAAAACATATTGTAACTGATAAAAGATAGTTATTAGGGATGTAATGGAAATAGTAGAAATTTTAATCCTTGTAGTTTCATTTGTTGTTCTATTATCACTTGGCGTTCCAATATCTTATAGTATTGGTATATCAAGCATTTTAACAATGCTGGTTAGTATTAAAGTAATACCTGCATTAACAACAGTATCACAGCGTATGGCAACTGGGTTGGATAGTTTTGCACTTCTTGCAATACCGTTTTTCATCTTAGCCGGTCAATTGATGAACAGTGGCGGTATAGCCAGAAGGTTAATTGATTTCGCCAAAATTCTTGTTGGTAGATTACCAGGAGGTTTAGCATTTGTAAACATACTTGCTGCTATGTTGTTCGGTGCCATTTCTGGTTCTGCTGTTGCTGCTGCTTCTGCAATTGGTGGATTTATGACTCCCGTTATGAAAAAAGAAGGTTACGATCCTGCATTTGCTGCATCTGTAAATATCACTTCTGCCACAACTGGAATGATAATACCGCCAAGCAACATTCTAATTGTTTATTCACTTGCAAGTGGTGGAGTATCGATTGCTGCTTTGTTTCTTGCAGGTTATTTGCCGGGAATCTTATTAGGTGTATCATTAATGGTAGTTGCAGGCATTTATGCGAAAAAACATAATTATAGAGTTGAAAGTAGCACTACTTCAAAAGAAGGGGTTGTAGTATTCTTTAAAGCAGTACCAAGTCTTTTACTTATAATAATAGTAATTGGTGGAATTGTTGCCGGTTATTTCACAGCAACTGAGGCATCTGCAATAGCAGTATTCTATGCGTTTTTTCTCTCAGTATTTATTTATAGAGAAGTTAAGTTTAAAGACATACCTCAAATACTACTTAGCAGTGCTATAACAACCTCAGTAGTAATGATGTTAATTGCTACCTCAATGGCAATGTCCTGGGTGATGGCTTACGAAAACATACCGCAGAATGTTGCTTCAGGTTTAATTGCACTATCAGATAGTAAGATCGTAATATTTTTATTAATAAATTTGATTTTACTTTTTGTTGGAACGTTTATGGATATGACCCCAGCGGTTTTAATTTTCACTCCAATATTTTTACCTGTCGCAACTCAACTTGGAGTTGACCCAATACACTTTGGAATTATTATGGTTGTTAATCTGAGTATTGGATTATGCACTCCTCCGGTCGGCAGTGTTTTATTTGTTGGATGTTCTGTAGCTGATCTTCCAATCACGAAAGTTATTAAGCCATTAATTCCTTTTTTTATTGCTATGATTATTTCGCTGTTAATAATTACATATATACCAGATTTAAGTTTGTTTATTCCAAAATACTTTGGATATTAAAATTAATACTCGTCTATCATTTATCGTTAAATAAAGTAGTACAAATAAAAATAATACAGAGTAGGTTTTTATGATATTGGATAAATTCAAATTAGATGGAAAAACTGCAATTGTCACAGGATCAAATCAAGGAATTGGCCAGGCTTATGCTCAAGCACTTGCAGAAGCTGGTGCAGATATAATTGGAGTTTCATTTCAAAGTGATTTTACAGAAACAGAAAAAATTATTGGTGCAACAGGAAGGAAATTTAAATCATATGTGGCGGATTTTTCTGATCGTGATTCAATTTATCAATTTATCAAAGATGTAAAATCTGATTTTAATAAGATTGATATTCTTGTAAACAATGCTGGAATGATTTTACGTAAACCAATCTCAGAACATCCTGATGAATACTGGGATAAAGTAATTGATGTTAATCTTTCCGCACAGTTTATTCTTACAAGAGAATTCGGGAAAGAAATGGCGGAACGGGGCTATGGCAAAATTGTTTTCATTGCTTCATTACTTTCTTTTCAAGGTGGAATTACTGTCCCGGGTTACGCTGCATCTAAGGGTGGAATAAAACAATTAACTATGGCTTTCGCAAATGAATGGGCATCAAAAGGAGTAACCGTAAATGCAATTGCTCCTGGATACATCGCGACAGAAAATACAAAAGCGCTTCGTGAGGATGCTGTAAGAAATAAATCTATATTGGATAGAATTCCTGCCGGAAGATGGGGAACACCAGAAGATTTAATGGGCACAATAATTTTTCTTTGCTCAGATGCTTCAAATTATCTCAATGGTAGCGTTGTTACGGTTGATGGCGGGTGGATGGGCAGATGAATCTTATTTCTCCTAGTAAAGATTTAATTCTTTACTACGATAATATTTTTTATTCAATACGCTATTTACTTACAGCTAAAATCAAAAAAGCTACTACTGCAAAAGACACGCCTATATAAACTCCAAGCGGTAAAACCTCCTTTAAAATTAAAAACCCCAATAGATTAGAAAGGATTATGGAAATAGCGCCAAACAATGCCATTGTTTTGCCCAATTCAATAGTTGTAAAGATATATAACTGACCAAACATGGCCACATTTCTGATAATAAAGTAAAGTAAAAACCAAATCGATAAAAAAGCTGAAAACTTAAAGCCATATTTAGTCATATTAAATCTGGCCAATAAATCGCTTCCTGTAAAAAGCAATTGGGTAATAATTATTATTAGTATTGAAAATTTCATAAATATCTTTATCTTTTTAATAAATATAATTTAATCAATCGTTAATTTATAGTTATGATGATGTTAGTATTAATTATTTTTAATAATTAATTGTTTTAGTAGACATATATGACAGATAAACAAATCACTAAATATTGGTATGTCCTTTACACTCATTCTCGTTGTGAGTTTAAAGTTGAAGAATCGTTCAAGGCTCAAGGTATCACAGTCTTTCTACCTGTAAAAAAGGCTATAAAAAAATGGAGTGATAGAGCAAAAGAAATCATCTCGCCTTTATTTACTGGTTATATTTTTATAAATGCTACAGAAAAAGAAAGACTAATCTCACTTGAAAATAAGCAAGTAACACGATGTCTATCAGACGCAGGTAAACCTTCAATTGTACCAGACTGGCAAATAGAAAATTTACAAAAAATGATTATTGTAAATCCTAGAATAAATGTTATCGACGGTTTTTATAAAGGGACATTAGTTGAAATAAATTCTGGACCTTTTAAAGGCATTCGAGGGGTGATTGTTAATATTGATAATAAAAGCCATTTGGCGATTTCTATAGAACTCATAAACAGAACAGTACTTGTCCATTTAAATAGTGAGACATCGATTAATAAATTATGAGTAATCTTTGAGTTTATTATGATTATATTTTTTGCTTGATCTTGATAAAATTTTTTTACAATAGTTGGAAATTAAAAAACATTCATCCCTCAATTAAAACGCTTTAAAACACAAATATTATCCCTGTTTGAAAATTTAAAAATCAGCAAAAAGCAGATTGATTAATGTAACATCACCCCTCGATAATGAATAATTTTACGAGTAGTAAAATTATTTAACAATTAAAAATTTATTACAATTTTATTGTAATTATTTTCCCTTTTAATATTTGTAAATGCCGTAAATCGAAATTGAAAATAGGGTGGTGCAGGTAACTTCTCGGATGTTCAGAAGCTGGATAATCTTCTAACCGCATAGTTTAAACATAAATTTAATTGATATAGCCATCGATGATGGCTATTTTTTTATCTAATATTTTGCATAATAGATGGAGACATTGTAAGGAGGTGTAATAAAAAAGGTAATTTTAGATTGAAATTAAAAGAAATATGGACAGAATAGAAAGTCCCACCCTCTCCGCAAATTTTGGTTTATTGGGGGATTACTATTATTTATTAATCCATCTTCTCAATATCATTTACAATTTTTCCTAATAGATGTAATAATTGTTGTTTTGTAAAAGGTTTTGATAAATAATGTGAACATCCTGCACTTAAAATCTTTTCTCTATCACCAGAAAGCGCATAGGCTGTTATTGCAATTATTGGTGTGTTTTTATATTCAGAGGTTTTTCTAAGTTTTGCTGTAACATCTAATCCACTCATTTCTTTTTTTAGTCCAATGTCCATTAAAAAAATATCAAAATGATCATCAACGGATTTCTTTAGTGCTTCATCCCCTGATCGTGCAGCTTCAATCTCATATTTGTCCTTAAGAAAAGATGAAATCATCTTAATATTAAGTTCGTCATCTTCAACTATAAGAATTTTAATATTTCTTTTTAGAGTTAATTCCATTTAATCTAGTTGGTTCAATTTTACAAATTATTAATTATACATCACTACTTTGAAAAAAACATTTTTATTGATATTAAAAATAAAGATACTGCAAATATTTTTTGAAGAACATTTTGAGATAGATTTACGGCTAATTTAGCGCCTAACCAGCCGCCAATTATAAAACCCACACAAATTAGTGCGGCGATTTTTAAATCAACAAATCCTTGTTGATAGTATGCATAAGCTGCAAGTATTCCAATTGGCGGAACCATTAGGGCTAAAGTTGTACCTTGTGCTTGCTGCTGAGATAGTCCAAATAAAAAAACTAAAGCTGGTACAATTATTACACCGCCGCCTAAGCCAATTACACCGCTAAATGTTCCAGCTAATAACCCAAGAATTATAAATAGAACTTCTTTTGGCATGTAAACCTCTAAATTTTAGATCAATTATTATTGTTTTTTTTGTTTTTTGCAATTCTCCAAAAGTACAATGGCAGACCTAATAAAATGAGAAGAGATCCCATTGCAGCATTTTCATAATCAGAAATTAAAGTATTTAAAAGAAACAAAAATGAAAAGATCACAAAAATCATTGGTGTGTAAGGGTAACCCCAAACTTTATATGGTCTATGAACATCGGGCATTTTTTTCTTAAAACTATTACTCCATAAGCGCCAAGCATATAGAATAACCATCTGCAAACATTACGTAATCTGTAATTGTATCAAAACTACCGGAAAGAACAAGCAGACAAGACCATAATCCTTGAGCAACGAGTGAAGTGTGCGGTGTTGCAAATTTTGGATGAATCTTATCTAAGCTCTTAATAAACATATTGTTTCTTGCCATAGCAAAACAAACTCTTGCAGTTGCAAGTATGCTTCCATTAAGTGCTCCAAAAGTTGAAATAATTACAGCTATTGAAATTAATGCTGCACCGCTTGATCCAAAAACTACTTCTGCAGCTGATGCGGCAACTAATGGTGATTTTGCCATTATATCAATTGGAAGTACATACAGGTAAGCTGCATTAATTAGCATATAAACTACTATCACTATCAGCGTACCAAATAACAATCCAAGCGGAACATTTCGCTGAGGCTGCTTAATTTCGCCTGCTACAAATGTTAAATTATTCCAACCATCGTAAGCCCAAAAGCACCTGCAATCGCCAACCCCAATACAGTAAATAAGTTTGATGAAATTGCATTTGGAATTACGAATCCGGATGACAAATTATTTATACTGCCAACACCACTTGTCAATAAAAGTACAGATAACAGAACCATTGAACCAATTTTTATATATGTAATTAATGTTTGAACAGCTCCACCAAACATCACGCCTACATAATTGATTCCCGTTAAAAATAGAATACAAATGATAGCAGATAACTTTGCACCATACTCCGCAAGAGGGAAAATGTTTCCAACAATTGGTATATAAAAAGAAAAATTCTGTAGAGAGGCTGGTAAATTAGGAAATTTAACGAAGTAACAAATATATTCACCAAACACGTAAGCGATTGCAGCCTGTGCACCCGTTTGGATTACAGCAAAAACAGACCATCCGTACAAGTAGGAAACAAAATTTCCATACATTTTCTGAAAGTAAACATACTGTCCGCCGGTTGCATCTATCATACCAGCAACTTCTGCGTTACAAAGCGCTCCAATAAAAGTAATGATACCGGCAACTAACCATACAATAAGAAGCAATTCTGGTGACATCAGTTGACCAGCCATTGTTGCTGGCTTTCTGAATATACCTGAACCAATCATTGAGCCTGCAGCAATCATAATGGCGGCAGTTAATGTTAATCCGCGAACAAGTTCTGTTTTGGGTTTATTCATTTGGCTGGATTTTGTAGATGATTAAGATGTTTTCTCCGGTTGATAATATCTAAAGAATAAATTGTGCATGAACATAATTAAGTTTTTTAAAAGGAACAATCGTTAAATAAAAATAATATTGAATTTCCAATCAATAAAGTAATGTTTATTTTTACCTAAGAACAAATAACTATTATAAAAAAATTATTATGCAAGAAACACTTCATCAACTAAGCCTTTGTATCGAAAAGGGAAGAATAAACAAAGATTCAAATTACCCAACAGATATGAAAGGACAATTCGGTGCGGTGGAATTAACTCAACAAGCTTTAAGCGAAGGTATATCTGCACAAGATGTTTTGAATATTGGCTTCTTAACCGGGATGAAAAAAGTCGGTGATAAATTTAAAGATGGAAAAATATTTCTACCTGAAGTTCTCATCTCGGCAAAAGCAATGAGAAATTCAATGGAATTATTAAAACCGTATTTCCAATCAGGGGAAATAAATTATAAAGGTAAAGTAATTATGGGTACTGTTACAGGCGATTTACATGATATTGGGAAAAGTATTGTTAAAATGGTTTTAGAGGGAGGTGGCTGGCAAGTTATAGATTTAGGGACAAATGTACCGGCGGAAAAATTTATTGAAGCCATAAAAACTAACTCTGTTAAAGTAGTTGGATTAAGTGCTTTACTTACAACCACTATGCAAAATATGAATGAGATTATTCGAAAAATAAAATTAGAAACAAAAGATGTTTTTGTAGTTGTTGGCGGTGCACCTGTTACAAAAGTTTTTGCAGATTCAGTAAACGCTGATGAGTATTTCCCTGACCCACAAGGAATGCTTGATTATCTAAATCTGCATATAAAAATTTAATATTCATGGATGGTATAATTCAAATAAAAAAATCTATAGTAAAGGAATTTGAATTCAATTATGAAGCTTGTTCAATAACTGAAGATAAAATTATTGCATTACTAGGTTATGATTCTGATTGTGTTCCCGAACCAGTGTCTGAAACTATCCATTCAATAATTAAAGAAATTCCTAATCGAGTACGATTAAAAAGCGGTTATAAAATTTTTAATCCAAGAAAAGTAAAAATTGAAGATTATCATTTTATAATAGATAACAGAAATTTTAATTGTAAAAGATAATTTATGCTCAATTAAAAGATTCTGAAACGATGACTTTTATTGTTGCATCCATTGGTGAAGAAATAGAAAAGTTATCCAAACACTTTATGGATAATAATGAAATGTTAAAAGGATATTTAATTGATAAAATAGCATCAGAATTGGTTGAACAGCTTGCTGATAAAACTCAATTAGTACTTGAAAATGAATTAGATGAATTTGAATTAAAAGTAACTAATCGTTATAGTCCTGGTTATTGTGGATGGAATGTTGCAGATCAAAACAATTTATTTTCTCTTCTCCCTTTGAACTTTTGTGGAGTTTCCGTAAATCAAAACTCAATGATGATGCCGGTTAAATCCGTTAGCGCAGTAATTGGTGTCGGAAAAAATGTTGAGAAAAAAGAATATGAGTGCTCAATTTGCGATATAGAATTTTGTTATAAGAGGGAAAGAAATGCATAAGATTTCAGATATTGTAAGTAACGACATACTGCTAACATCCGATGGAGCTTGGGGAACTTATCTATTCAAAAAAGGATTGGTAAATGGAAGTTGTCCTGAGGAGTGGAATCTTACACATCCAGACGATGTTTTTGATATTGCTAACAGTTATGTACAAGCTGGCGCAGATATAATTTCAACAAATAGTTTTGGCGCAAATTCATTTAAGCTTGCTCAATACAATCTTCAAGATAAGCTTGCTGAAATTTGTAAGATTTCGGCAGAGATCTCTCGAAAAGCTGCAGGTAAGAACAAATTTGTAATGGCTTCACTTGGGCCAACTGGTAAATTTTTAATTATGGGTGATGTTACTAAAGAAGAATTGTATAATTCATTTGCGAGACAGGCAACTGCGTTTGAGAGTGGTGGCGCTGATGCCGTTTGTATAGAAACTTTTTATGATTTAGATGAGGCTGAGCAAGCGATAAAAGCTGTTAAAGAAAATACTTCATTAGAGGTAATTTGTACTTTTACATTTGATAAAACTGAGACCGGGATAAAAACTCTAATGGGAATCACTCCTCAAGCAATGGCAGAAAAATTAATTATTTGTGGTGCTGATATTATTGGTGCAAATTGTGGTGCCGGATTTAAGGATATGATTGAAATTGTAAAAAATATAAGAGAGGTTTCCAGTGTAATTCCAATAATAATTCAAGCCAACGCGGGTTTACCGATAATAGAAAAAGGAAACTTAATTTATTCTGAAACTCCAGAGATAATAAAAGAAATTATTCCTGAAATCATCCAAGCAGGTGCAAATATTATCGGCGGATGTTGCGGTACAACTCCGGATCATATTAAAGTAATTTCTGAAATTATTAATGAGTATAACCTTAATCGGTCTTAATGGAAAATTAAAGATTAGAATTAATTTCTTTAACAGTTTCAATCATAGCCATATAATTTTCAAGTTTAACGTATTCCGGAATAGAATTTCCTGATCCTACGCAGTAACCACCATTTAAACCAGCTTCTTCAATATTCTTATAAACATTATTTTTTATTTCATCCGTTGTTCCCCTGGAAAGCAAATCAACATCAATATTTCCAATAAGGCACAACTTATTTCCATATCGCTTTTTTACATCAGCAATGTTCATCGCCTTTGGTTCTATTGGATGAATTGCGTCTACTCCGCAATCAATTATTTTATCAATCACATCATATAAAATTCCATCTGAGTGGAATATAAAAGGTTTGTTATATTTTTTTGCTAAATCACCAATTTTTATTAACCAAGGGAAAAAATATTTATCAAGAATAGCGGGAGAAACCATAAGACTATTTGTATATGCAATATCATCACTGTACCAAATTGCATTTACAACATCAGACTGTGCAAAATATTCAAACATACATAATACTCGCTCGCCCAAATGATCATTAAGTGTCTTAACGAGATCTTCATTTTCAAATAATGCAATGGAAAACGATTCAAATCCCATCATCTCCCATGTCATTGTAAAAATATCTCCGTATTGTCCAACAACACCCATTCCATCGGGTAATATTGATTTGATTTTTTCGAAATTTGAAAAATCAAAATCAGAGATTGATGGAAACACATATTTCTGAAAGTCATCCAAATTTGAAATCACACCGTTATTTTCTGAAGCCCATTTTCTAAAAATAGTTCCATCATCGTTGTATGAAACATTATTGCCTAATCCTATTCTCATTGGGTTGAAATCCGCTTTTGGCTGAAGTTTTACATAATCATATCCTGCTTGATGCCAAAACTGAATTTCATCTTTTAGGTTTAAAATACTTTTTGAAAGGAATTGTTCTTTTATTTTTGGATGAACACCAAGTTCAGCAAGTGGGTAGTAGTTAACTTTTTCTTTTCTTAATGTATTTAAAAATGCATTGATATTTGGACTAACGATTTTTGACATATTCTTGTAAATCAATTTGTGTTGATCAAAAATAAAAATTATTTAATTGTTACAACTATTGATTTTTAGATTATTATTGATCAATTTCACTAATATCAAAACAATAATATGAGAAATTCTATGTTTCGTGTTTTATTATCTTTCACTTTAACATTGTTTTTATTTGCTGGTTTAATTGGTACAGTTAATATTATGTTTAGCTCATCAAACATAGATGATTACAATGTGGTAGCTCAAGTGTCTGAAAAGAAAGATAATAAACTTTCAATAAAAGAAATTGAATCAGTTACTGCTGCAGATAATTATCGATTTACTTCTTCAAATTCTCTTAGGTAATAATCTGGTTCTTTGTTCGAAACTGATTTTTTAGATTTATCCAGCTGAATTACCTTTCATCAATAATCAATTTATAACTCAATATTTTTACTCTATAATTGTCACAGATGTTATACATCTATTCCGCATAAGTGCTCCTGGTTGGTTGAAGGCCCGGTCGAAAGACCGGGTTTTTATTTTCACAATTCTTTATTTATAGCTATCCTAAACCTATTTTAAGATTCAGGAAAAATCTAAAAAATGAATCCAAAGCAATTAAAAGATATTAAAACAGAGATATCCAAAACTATCAAATTAGCATACCCCGTAATTATTGGGCAACTAGGAATAATTATGATGGGTGTTGTAGATAGTATGATGGTAGGAAGACTTGGGTCTGTTCCACTCGCAGCAGCATCTCTTGGGAACAGTTTGATTTTTTTAATTTTAATTATTGGAATCGGCAGTTCAATTGTTGTAAGTCCATTGGTTGCAATTCTTGTTGGCGGAAAGCGGTTTTCTGAATGTGGAATTTATTTTAGACAATCACTTTTAGTAAATATTATTCTTTCTTTATTGATGGTTGGAATAATTTTAATCAGTGTAAATTATATTAAATACTTAAACCAACCACCGGAAGTGATTGAATCAACAATTATTTATATGACAATCGTTGGATTTTCTGCAATTCCACTTATGCTATTTCAGACCTATAAACAATTCATTGAAGGTTTATCGATAATGAAACCTGCAATGATAATTTCACTGTTGGCAAACATTATAAATGCATTTGCTAATTGGATTTTAATTTTTGGCAAATTTGGTTTCCCGCAACTTGGTTTGGCTGGAGCAGCATGGGCAACTTTTTTATCGCGAGTTTTTATGGTTATTGTGATTATGATTTATGTTATGCGGAATAAAAAATTCAAACAATATGATGTAACATTTCATTTTCGTGGAATCAATATTCCAGTAATGAAAAAACTTCTTAGTTTAGGCCTACCAAGCGGATTCCAATATTTCTTTGAAGTTGGAGCATTTACTTTTGCTGTTATTATGATTGGATGGATTGGTTCAAATGAGCTTGCGGCGCATCAGATTGCAATAAATCTTGCTTCAATATCTTTTATGGCTGTACTTGGAATTTCACAAGCCGCAAGCATTCGAGTTGGAAACGCAATGGGTGAACAAAATATTCCAAATGTTCGCAAAGCCGGGTTTACTGCAATCGGTCTTGGCGCAGCAATTATGTCGATAGCTGGACTAACTTTTATTTTATTAAATAAATTTTTACCGACCTTATATATCGATGATAAGGCAGTAATATCGATTGCATCAAGACTAATAATTATCGCAGCGTTGTTTCAACTTTCTGATGGAACACAAGCAGTTGGGATTGGTGTTTTGCGAGGCTTAACTGATGTTAAAGGTCCTACAATTATCACATTCGTTGCGTATTGGATTATAAGTCTTCCAATTGCTTATTTACTGGCATTTAAATTTAATTTAGGAGTTGATGGTGTTTGGATAGGTTTGTTAATCGGACTTACGGTTTCGGCAATTCTTTTGACTATGCGATTTAATCATAAAAGTAAAAAGATTATCCATATCTAAAAATCATAATCATAAGTTGGATCATCTTTTACTTGAATAACTTTTTCTGTTTCTCCATTTATTTTATCAAAAGTGCGTGAAATATTTTCAAACAATTCATTTTTTGAAAAATAGTCTTTTAAATAAAAAACTTTCACTTGATTTCTATTTTTAATCAACCAGTTTAAAGTAATTTTCATTTTTTCTAAATCTTCTTCAGTTGGATTTGAGTCAGATTTAATAGTATCACTGTAGTAATCATCCAATGCTTGTTCAAACTTGTCTTTCTTATCGTGTATATATTTTTTTATATAAAACTTTCCCTCCAGCATTAACACGTAATCGTTTTCAAAACGAGAATATATTTCAAACAAAACATTAGCACGATTTACAGGCTCAGCAAGTATCGAAGATTTATGCGTTTGGTCTAAAATAAAATCAACTAAATCTTTTATCTCGGCAGCTTGCTCATACTTTTGTTTTGTAGAATAGTCTTTCATTTTATTTAACAGTCTATCCAAAGCAAATTGATTTTTTCCATAAAGAAAATCGTATATTTTTTCCAATTCATCCGAATGATCTTTTTTGTTTTTTTCTATCTCAATACATGGGCCGGTACAGCGATGAATATCATAAAGAAAACAAGTTTTACTTTTCTTAAATTCTTTATCCGTACATTCTCTAATGGCAAATGCTTTGTGTATAAATTCAATAATCTCAACTGCTCTTTTGCGTGAAATAAATAACCCAAAATAATCGTTCCCATCAAAATCAAAATGATTTGTTAACTCAATTGCAGGTGCTTTGTGAGTGTGTGTAATACGAATGAAATACTTATTGCCAAATTTTTTTAGTTGTGCATTATGTTTTGGCTCTAAAATTTTAATTGTTTCAGCTTCAGTTAGCAGTGCCGTTAGTTCACTATTTGTAATTATATGCCTTAATCTGGCCGCTTGTTTAACAATCTTTTGTGCTTTGCGCGGAGCAGAAGTTGAAAAATATGTTTTAACTCTATCACGAATTGATTTTGCTTTCCCCACATAAATTATTTCATCTTTTTTATTTGTGAAATAATAAATCCCAGGTGCATTTGGTAAAGCTCTATAATCCTCCTGAAGTTCTTTTTTTATATTTAACAGAGGAGATTCATTCAATCCCATTTGATATGAAAGTAATTCACCTACAGTCTTAATACTATCACTTTTCTGTAAGTCTTTAATCATCTTTATAAGAACTTTTGCAGTAATTTCAGCATCGCCCAAAGCACGGTGTGCATTTGTGTTTTTTAGATTTAATGATTGGGCAACAGAACTAAGCGATTTACTTTTTAAAGTAGGATAAATTTTTCGTGCAATCTTTAAAGTGCAGCAGGAGTTTTCATTAATAAATTCGCGTCCTGAAATCATAAATTCTGTGTTCAAAAATGAAGAATCAAAAGAAAAATTATGTGCGGTTAAGATTGTGTTATCAGTAAAAGAAATTATCTCGTCAACAATTTCTGAAAAAATTGGGGCACCAATAATATCATCATTACTAATTCCTGTTAACGAAGTAATGAAAGGTGGAATGTAAGTTTGTGGATTAATTAAATAATTAAGTTTATCGGTAATCTTTAAGTTCTCAATTTTAACTAAGGCTATCTCAATAACCCTATTTTTATTTGCAGATAATCCCGTGGTCTCAACATCCACAACACTAAATGCGGCTTTTTCTAATGGAATATCTAAAGGATTCTCAAATTTCATATTTAAATCTAACTGATAAAATCATTTCATTCAAAGTATTCCACTACAACTTTATTTCTCAATTACTCTCAATTTAGATATATTTCTTTTAAAGATTTAGGAAAGTATGAGTTCAATTAATTTATTATTTGTTGGGGATGTAATAGGTCAACCCGGAATGGATATTGTACAAACTTGGCTTCCGGGTTTAATCCAAAAACATAAAGCTGATTTTGTCATTGTGAATGGTGAAAATCTGTCTGATGGAAAAGGCTGTACTGATAAAGAAGGCCCAAAACTTTTTGATATTGGCGTAAATGTTATCACCGGTGGAAATCACACTTGGGATAAACATCAATCTCAAGATTATCTAAAAGCTGAACCTCGTTCGCTGCGCCCACTTAATTATCCACGTGGCACACACGGAAATGGTTATCATATTGCTGATACAAAAAAAGGAAAAGTTGCGGTTATTAGTTTACAAGGAAGAACTTTTATGACTGCAATCGAATGCCCCTTTAGAACGATGGATTGGATACTTACAAGAATTAAACAAGAAACTAAAGTTGTGTTTGTAGATTTTCACGCAGAAGCTACTGCTGAAAAAATGGCAATGGGTCTTTATTTAGATGGGAAAATTAGTGCTATTGTTGGAACTCATACACACATTCAAACTTCTGATGAAAGAATTTTACCAAACGGTACAGGCTACATCACAGATGTTGGAATGACGGGACCATATGATTCTGTAATTGGAATGAAATCCAGTGCAGCAATTAATAGATTTTTATTTGCAACACCGCAGAAGTATGAAACAGCTAAAGACAATGTTCACTTAACAGGAATGTTTTTTAAGATTGACACTGAAACTGGAAAAACTTTAGAGCTGGAAAGAATTTTCTTTCCGGAATTTGATAAAATAATTGTAGACAAAGATGCTCAATCATCCGCTGCCCAGAATTGATAAAGATGAAAAACTTAGAGAGATGCTTCTGCAATATTGCAGATTTATAGAGGGCACAGTTTGGGTTGATGAAAAACAAAGACATAAAATTGCTTGTGTCGATGTATCCAAAAGTGATGAAGTAAAAAAAACCTTTGGAAATAAGAAAACAAAATTATCAGTTCAAGATCCACCATATAATTTTATTGCTTTCACAGAAAAAGGGAATGATGATTTTATAAAGTGGTGCAGTGATTGGGTAAAATTAAATTTAGAAATATCAGATAAAAATTCCTCATTTTACTTTTGGCTCGGTGCTGACCAATCAAATCATTTTGAACCTTTTGGCGGATTTATTGAGATGATGAAATCAACAGGATTAAATTCTCGCAGCTTTATTACGATGCGCAACCAAAGAGGTTATGGCACGCAGTACAATTGGATGGCAATTCGGCAAGAGCTACTTTATTATACAAAGGGTAAACCAAATTTTAATATCAAATCAGAATACACTGATATTCCAAAAGTTTTAAAAGGATATTTTAAAGATGTTGGTGGTAGTAAAACTGAAAACCTGGAACGAAGTAAATCACAATTTATTCGTGCAGGAAATGTTTGGATAGATATACAACAGGTATTTTACAGAATGGAAGAAAATGTAAATGGTTGTTATGCACAAAAACCTATAAAATCAATTCAAAGAATTATTGAAGCTTCATCAAATAAAAATGAATTGGTTACAGATTTCTTCTCTCATTCAGGTACAACATTAATAGCAAGTGAAATGCTAAATAGAAAATGTATCACTTTTGATTACAACCCAATTTACTGCGAAATAACTTTGCGAAGATTAGAAAATTTTAGAAGTAATGGTAAAACGGGTTGGCAAAATTCAAATCCATTTTACAAGGAAATTTTAGAAGATAAAAAAATTCTAATTCACCTAAAGAAAAAATATAACATAACTTATAGTTGAGTAATTATGATTCTAATTGATGGTAAAAAAGTTGCTGCAGAAATCCGCAATGAACTAAAAGAAAAAATTACAAAGCTTAAATCTGATGGAAAAAATATTCCTGGTTTAGTGGCAATTATTGTAGGTGATGACCCGGCATCACATATTTATGTCTCAAGCAAAGGTAAAGCATGTGAAGAGATAGGGATGCTGAGTAAAACCGAAAAACTTAGCCCTGATATTTCTGAAGAAGAACTTCTGTCAATCATAGAATCTTACAATGAAAATAAAGATTATCATGGTATTCTTGTTCAACTCCCTTTGCCAAAACATATAAATGAAGATAAAGTAATTGAAACAATCTCCCCTAAAAAAGATGTTGATGGGTTTCATCCAATATCAGTGGGCAATCTTGTAATTGGAAAAGATACTTTTGCATCATGCACTCCAGCCGGCATTCAGGAATTATTGATGCGATACAAAATTGAAACAAAAGGTAAACATGTTGTAGTTGTTGGAAGAAGTAATATTGTAGGCAAACCAATTGCAAATATTATGCTGCAAAAAGCTGAAGGTGCAAATTCAATTGTTACAATTGTTCACTCAGCCGCAAAAGATATTTCTTATTACACAAAACAAGCTGATATTTTGATCGCTGCAATTGGTAAAGCAGAAATGATAAAAGCAGATATGGTTAAAGATGGTGTTATTGTTATTGATGTCGGAATTAATCGGATTGAAGATTCAACAAAACCAAAAGGTTACCGAATTGTTGGTGATGTTGAATTTGAAACCGTTTCAAAAAAGGCTTCGTTTATTACTCCTGTGCCTGGTGGAGTTGGACCAATGACAATTGCTATGTTGTTAAGTAATACTTTTAAGGCATATAATTTATATGGTGAAAAATGAATTGGAAAGAATTAGTAACTGAAGAAAATATTAAAAAGATATTGAATGATATTTCTTTGATTGAAAAATCAAACCAAAAAACTGAATTACGATTATCTACAAAAGAAATTGCCGGAATGATTGATCACACTTTATTAAAACCAGATGCAACCAGTTTAGAAATAGAACAACTTTGTGATGAAGCGATGCAGTATAATTTTGCTTCCGTTTGCGTAAACCCTTCTTATGTTTCAAAATGTTTTGAGATGATAAAATCATCAAATGTTAAAGTATGTACTGTTATTGGATTTCCATTAGGCGCAACGACCACTCAATCAAAGGTTTTAGAAGCTGAAGAAGCAATAAAAAATGGTGCTGAAGAACTTGATTTGGTAATCAATATTGGAAAATTAAAAGACAAAGATTACAATTATGTTTATAATGATATTAAATCTATTGCCGATTTATCTAAAAAACATCTATGTTCCTCAAAAGTGATTTTTGAAACCTGTTTAATTTCCGATGAAGAAAAAATTGTTGCTTGTTTATTGTCTAAAGAAGCTGGAGCAGATTTTGTAAAAACCTCAACCGGATTTTCTAAGGGTGGAGCAACGATTCATGATGTTGCATTAATGAAATTTGTTGTTGGAGATAAATTGCAAGTTAAAGCTTCTGGCGGAATTCGCTCTTATGAAGATGCAATTGAGATGATAAATGCAGGCGCAACAAGATTAGGTGCAAGTGCAGGAGTTAAAATAATAGCAGGGCAAAAGTCTGAAAGCAGTTATTAGTGGTCATTGATTTAGTTGTAATAAAAACTAATGATGGCTATACTGCTGAAGTTCCATCGATTAAAGGATGCGAATGTTGGGCTCACGATGAAGAAACAGTTATCGAAAAAATAATAGAACTAACTTCTTATTATGTAAAACTATCGCCTAAGGAATTCAGACTAGATAGAGCACGTAAAGAAGAAAATAAAATTATTTACAAACTTATTTTTAATAAATAAAATATTTGCGAAGTAGTAAAACTGAAAAACGATTAGAAAAAATCACTCGTGTAATAAGTTCCCGCCAGCATTCTCTAACAGTTGTAATGGAAAATATACACGACCCACACAACGTTTCTGCAATTTTTAGAACTTGTGATGCAGTTGGAATTCCAAATGTTAATTTAGTTTACAACTATGAAACATTTCCAAGAATTGGAAAAAAATCTTCCGCCTCTGCCTTTAAATGGGTTGATAAAGAAAAATATAAAACTATTGAAGAATGTTATTCTGAATTACAAAAAAATGGATTTAAAATATTCGCATCATCGCTTTCTGGGAATTCAAAAAATCTTTATGAACTTAATTTGGCGCAAAAAGCAGCAATAGTGGTTGGTAATGAGCATCGTGGTGTTTCTGATGAAGCAGCACGCCTAGCAGACGAAACATTTCTTATTCCTCAATTTGGTATGGTGCAAAGCTTAAATGTTTCAGTAGCAACTGCTGTGATTCTTTATGAGGCCATGCGCCAAAGGTATTCAGCGGGAATGTACGACTTGAGTGAACTTGATGAAAATATGCTCGAAAAAATGATTGATAATTGGTGCGAGAAATAGTTGAAAGAACGTTTTGAAAAAATAAAAAAAGTAGGTGGTGAGATTGCTTTAGCAGGTGATAAATCAATTTCGCATCGTGCAGTTATTTTTTCAGCAATGGCTTCTGGCAAATCTATTATTACAAATTTATCTCAAGGGCAAGATGTAGTTTCAACAATGGTTATAATGCACAAATTAGGTGCAAGCATTTTAACTAAAGATAGAAAAATAATCATTGGTGGCCTTGGTTATAAAGGTTTTATGGCTCCTTCATCAAGTTTAGATTGTGGAAATTCTGGAACATCCGCAAGATTAATTTCTGGATTGTTAGCTGCTCAGGATTTTAATTCAACGCTTGTGGGAGATCAATCACTTTCTCAACGTCCGATGAAAAGAGTAACTGATCCTCTTCAAAAAATGGGTGTTGAATTTGAAACTTCCAAAAATCAAACACTTCCTTTGATAATTAAGTCAAGTAGAACATTAAAGAATATTTGTTATGAAATGCCTGTTGCAAGTGCCCAAGTTAAGAGTTCAATCTTAATAGCCGGGCTTCATTTAGAAGATGAAACCATTGTTATTGAAAATGAGCAAACTAGAAATCATACAGAAAAAATGCTTGGTTTGCCGATACAAAAGACTGATGGAAAAATATTTTCATCCTCATCAAGACAATTCTATCCGAATGCCAATGATTATTTTATTCCCGGTGATATTTCTTCGGCTGCATTCCACATTGTCCTAGCTTTACTCACACCAAATTCGGAATTGTTAATTAAAGCTGTTTCCTTAAATCCAACGCGAATTGGATTTATTGATATACTTAAAAAAATGGGTGCTAATATTTTATTTGAGGATGTTAAAACTTCCAGCAATGAAGAATATGGAAATGTAATCATTAAATCATCCCAGCTAAAAAATATTAATATTGATTCGGAATGCATTCCAAATATTATTGATGAAATTGCAATATTAACTATAGCTGGAATTTTTGCTGACGGCGATTTTTTAATTAAAAATGCTAATGAACTAAGAGTTAAAGAATCAGACAGAGTCAAATCTATTTGTTCCAATCTTAAGTTACTTGGACTAAATGTTGATGAATTTGAAGATGGGTTTAGCGTTAGTGGTTCAATTAAAAATTCAAATCCAGTTTTTGAAAGTTTTGGTGACCACAGAATAGCAATGGCATTTGCAATTCTAAGTATGTTATTAGATAGTGGGGGAGAAATAAACGGATTTGAATGTGTCGCAATTTCAAATCCAAAGTTTGAAGAACAAATAAAACAAATTGTTAGTTAAGTAATTTCAGAATCTTATATAAGCACTACATCAATTCTATAAAGTAATCACCTGATGTTCAAACTCGCTTATTGAAATATCATTATGAATTTTGCTAACTAAATCTTTTCCATACTTATTATAGAAGTATGTAAAATTGATCTCCCGTTCCTGCAAATTATCTAATGGATAGAGTAAATTTGATAATCGTGTTAATTGGCGAATTGTAGTTTCGTGCTTGTTTTCTTGGGCTTTAGTGGCTTTAGATTTTAATTCATTAATTGAAGAAATAATTCTTTCTCTATATCGTGCACTTGAATCGACCAGTGTTTTGTCAATCGCAAAAAGATTTTCCTTTAACTTATCAAAAGTTAAATCAATTTCATTTACGGAGTCTTCAAATGCTTTTTCGATGTTGTACTCAGAAAGTCCTGCAATAACTTTTTCTTTCAGTTCGTCTAATCCAAGAAAAATATCCGTTAGAGTTAAATCATGTTTATCCAATGCTGTTCCCACATTTTTTTCCATCAGAGTAACAGAAGATCTTGGGTAGATAATTGGAGCTATAATTTTATAAAAATCATAGAGCGGAGTTATCTGCGCAAAGTAGGAAATCTCACTTGGACCAGCTATATAAAAGCCTGTCGGTAAAAGATAATCCTGACAAATTGGTCTCAACAAAACATTTGGACTAAATCTTTCAGGTGAGTTTTCAATCTCCTTAAGAATCTCTTCTTTTGTAAATTGTTTTCGTTTTCTTCTTAGTTTAAAAATATCTTCAACAGGTTCAATTGAATATCTTCCATCATCAGTATGATAAAACATATTTACGGGTTTAACTTTTACTTGAGCATGATAATTTTCCTCAAGCTTAGCACTAGTTTGAATTAATTTTTGTGTATGAGTGGCAAAATCATTTACTTCTTTTTTAAATATAGGTTTAAGCAAAGTTTTTACTGCTGAATCTTGTGGGTCAAATATTATAAGCCCACGTTCATCAAAAAGCCAGAACAATAATTCTTTAATACTCTGTTTAAATGAATTTCCAACTTTATAACAATCTTTGATTTTAAGAATTAATTCATTTTTAAAATCAGTATCTCTTAAACAGCTTTCAAATCGAATTAAAAAGTCATTTAATGATTCATCAAAATTAATATTGCCGATACTTTGCTTTGCATCATCATCGCTAATCTGTTCTTTGTATCCAACATTAATAACCTGATTTTCATTATCAAATAAATTTATAGAGCGAACTTCATTAAAATCGTGGTCATCAGCTTCTAACCAAAATACAGGAACGAAATTGTATTCATCATAACGTTTGGATAATTGATTTGCTAATTTTATGGCAGTTATAATTTTATAAATCGTATAAAGAGGTCCACCTAAAATGCCAAGCTGCTGACCCGTAACAACTGCAATTGTTTTTAGACTATCAATTTGTTCGATGTTCTGTAAAGTTATTTCTGAAATATTCTGTAATGAAGCGTATTGATTTTTTATTATTGGTGATAAATTGAATGATTTGTTCTTCTTTGATTCGGAAATATTTTTGAATAATTGTGCATAACCATCTTTGTTACGGAAATCATGTTTATAATATCCTTTTACATTCTCGAACTCATATATATAGTCAAGAAACAAATTTTGATTTTTAGGAATATCACTGAAATTAATAAACATATTTGCCTCAAGTATTGAAAAAGTATAAACAAAAGTAAGAAAAAGCAGTTTGCATCACAATATTGTTACATACATATCACAGGCGAGATTAACTTTTATCAAACTATGCCTTTGGTTATCTTCATACCTGAAAAAACTGGAATACTTTGGAAATAAATCTAATAAAATATTTTACATTCAAACGTGTAATAAACATTGTTAAAATCATTACATCTTTTAGTGTCTCAAAAGTGATAAGAAAACCCATAGTTTGGGGCTTACCGATTTCCTATTCTATCGAGCCAACAAATCATTGCAATTTAAAATGTCCGGAATGTCCTTCAGGGCTGGGAACACTTACACGACCCTTGGGTTTACTTAACTTTGATGATTTTAAAAACTGGATTGACCAAATAAAAGATACCGGGTTTTATGTTCAATTATTTTTTCAAGGTGAACCATACATTAACAAGCATCTGCCAGAAATGATAAGGTATGCGCAAGCAAATAATGTTTACATTTCCATCAGCACAAACGGGCATTTTGTAAATGAAAAAAATGTTGATCAGGTTTTAGAAAATGCTCCAGACAAATTAATTTATTCAGTGGATGGACTTGATGAGGAAAGTTATCAAAAGTATCGTGTAGGCGGTACATTTAAACAAGCTGATGAAGGATTGCGACTTTTAATTAATCGTAAAAAGGATTTGAAGAAACAAAAGCCGTTTGTTGAATTCCAATTTATTGTGATGAAACAAAACGAGCATCAACTTGATGAAGTACAAAAATATTGTGATGAAGTTGGAGTTGATAAACTTGTTTTTAAAACTATGCAAATATCATCTTACGAAAATGCGGTAAAGTTTCTGCCAAGTAACCCAAAGTTTAGGAGATATTTAGTTAAGGATGGAAAATTTTCTATAAAGAATAAATTAAAGAATCATTGTTTTGCTTTGTGGCGCACTTCTGTAATTACGTGGGATGGTAAAGTTGTTCCGTGCTGTTTTGATAAAGATGCGAAATTCACTTTAGGAATTCAAAATGGAAATAAATTTTCAGATATTTGGATTTCGGATGAGTACCAAAAGTTTAGAACCTCAGTTTTAGACGATAGAACACAAAATTCAATGTGCACAAATTGCACTGAAGGATTAAAAATTAATATTCTTGAAATTGAACAATAAAAGTGACAACAGAACAAGTAAAAAATATTTTACAGCAAAATAGTTTTATCTCTCGTTATAAGTCTGCGATTATTATATCTGCAAAAATTGCAATTGCGACTGGGTTACTCCTCTACATTATTTATTCAGTAAATCTTCAAGAAATACTAATAGCTATAAAACAAGCAAATGTTTATTTGATTGCTGCTGCTTTTCTATTAAGTATTATTAATATTTATTTGCAGTTTTATAAATGGAAAATTACCGCAAAAGTAGTTTTGCAAGAAAATCATAATTCCAAAATTTGGTTATCAATGTTTTACGGATTTTCTGCGGGAATTTTTACACCAGCAAGAATAGGAGAATATTTTGGCCGCGCTTTAGTTTTTAAAAATCACTCATTAATTCGTGTAACTCTTGCAACTCTTTTAGATAAATTTTTCCCTTTAGTAATAGTTGTATTTCTTGGTTCGGTTTCCAGCATATTATTCTTGCATTACTACTATCACGTCGCTTATTATTTAACAATTGGTTTATTCATAACGCTCATCATTCTATTTTATTTTTTCTTTATGTTAATTTTTAACGATAAGTTTTGGGACAACATACTTTTTACAAAATTAAGAGATTCAATAAAGCTGCATTGGTTATTTGAAAAAATAAAAGTTTTTCGCAAGCTCGATAAAAAATATGCAACTAAAATGTTTGTGGTTTCATTGCTCTTTTATTTGTGTTTTCTTTTGCAATATGCATTACTCGTTTCTGCATTCTCAAATCACAATAATTTTATGGATTTCTTTTGGGCTGGTAATTTAATGATGTTTGCTAAAACGATTATTCCTCCTGTTTCATTGGGTGAATTGGGAATCCGTGAAGGCGCGTCTGTCTTTTTTATAACCCAGTTTAATGAAACTGCTTCAACGGGATTTAATGCATCAATTTTTTTATTCTTTATTAATGTGTTAATTCCATCTTTAATTGGAATGATACTTCTACTCAAAAAAAATGATGATTGAGATTTTTTTAATTACAATTATTCTGATTCTTACTATACATTATGCAATGTTTCTTCTTCAAATATATTTGGGATTAAATAAACTTTCTGGTACTCCACAGCAATTCATTCCAAAGGAATTTGTTTCAATAATCATCCCATTTAGGAATGAAGAAAAAAATATTTTAAAAACATATGAAAGTCTTTCAAACCAAAATTATCCCAAAGAAAAATTTGAAATAATATTTATTAATGATTGTTCGGATGATAATTCACTAAATCTTTTAGAAAAATTTAATATTCAAGAAAATGTTTCTATTTATTCAGTACCAAATGACTATTCCATAAATGCTCACAAAAAGAGAGCAATAAGATTTGGAATAGAAAAATCAAAAGGAGAGATAATTGTTACTACCGACGCTGATTGCGTCCACAAAAATGATTGGTTAAAAAATCTTTTGAAGTTTATGGATGAAGAAACCGGATTTATTTCGGGTCCCGTTGAATTTATTTCTAATCCAAATATGTTTAGTAAAATACAAAGATTAGAATTTGCTGGTTTGGTGATTACTGGTGCCGGATTAATTGGTTCAGGTAATCCAATTATTTGTAATGCTGCAAATATAGCTTATCGCAAAAAAGCATTTGAAGAAGTTGGTGGATTTACATATCAAATGGGTCTTTCATCCGGGGATGATGAATTGTTAATGCAGAAGATTCATCGTGTTACTAATTATAAAATAAGATTTGCTCTTGAGAAGAATACGATTGTATCGACAAAGGCAAATCCAACGTTAAAAGATTTTTATCATCAACGCAAAAGATGGGCAAGTAAAGGATTGTTTTATGGTGATAAATTGCTTCTTCTTAAACTTATATTGATTTTTCTGTTTTATCTATCACTAATTATTCAACCATTTTTAGGAATATTATTATCTTCAAAATTTTTCTTAACTTTTTTTATTTCATATGTAATTAAAATCTCTGCCGAGTATTTTATTCTTAAAAGGGGAACCGGATTATTATTCGATTCTAAAATTTTAAAACCATTTTTCATTACTGAAATTCTACAAGTGCCATATATAATAATTTCTGGGTTTATGGGAATGTTTGGTAATCTTATCTGGAAAGAACGCAAGATTAAGCGTTAGACTTTAAATTAATTCGATCATACATAACTGTTTACTATTCTATACAATTTTATTCTAAAACCATTAATTATAATTAAAAATCAAATCTTTTTTGGTGGCACAAACGTTGGTTTATATTACCAAGACACAAAGGAGAACGTCATGAAAAAGTTAATATTTGCAGTAATCGTAATACTTTTTGCTTTATCAGCAAGTGCTGATGCGAACACAAACTACGCAAACAGAGTTGGAGGATATTTTTATACTTCACTCTCACCTTACGGAACATGGATGGAAATTGGTTTCGGAACGCCCGTTTGGCGCCCAATAAATATGAGAAGAAATTGGTCACCTTATACACAAGGACAATGGATTTATACTGATTATGGCTGGTACTGGGATTCTTACGAAGATTTTGGTGAAATAGTTTATCATTACGGAAGATGGTACTATGATGACTTTTATGGTTGGATTTGGATTCCTGATTATGAATGGGCACCTGCTTGGGTTGATTGGAGATATGATGATGATTATATCGGCTGGGCTCCATTATCACCTTATGCATTATTTACGATAAATATTGGAATACATTACACTTATGATTATTACGTTCCTTATAGTCATTGGAATTACGTAAAGTATAATAACTTCTGTGATCACAATGTTTATAACTATTATTTAGCGCCTAAGTACAAATATGCTGTATATAATAAAACTAAGATGAGAACTAACTACTCGTATTATGAGGGTAGAGTTAGAAACGATGGGGTTGATTTTGATAGAATCCGTGAACGAAGCGGACGAAATATCGAAAAGAGAAACATTGTAACTTACAGTAATCCTATGCAGAGAACTAAGGTTAGAGATAATGAGAAAAATAATCGTGAAATAAGAACTTACATTGCAAGCAGAGAAGATATTTCTCGCGACGGTTTACAAGATGTAAAGATTGAACGAAAAGAGAGAAAATCTACTCTTGAAATTTCAAAATTGGAGCTTGGTAGAGATAGAACTCTTGATAAAACAAATGACACAAGAAAAGTTGAGACTCGTGAAATTAACAAAACATCTCGCGAAGAAAATAATGATAATACTCGTGTAAGAACCGAAAACACAAGAAAAGAAACAAACAATGATGTTACTCGTAACAAAGTTGAAGAAGAAAGAAAAGTTCAAGAAAGAAAAAAAGTTGAACAAAGAAACTCTGAAATCGAAAAACGAAATATTGAACAGAATAAAAGAAATGAAGAAATAAAAAGGAATGAACAGATTAAAAGAACAGAAGAAATAAAACGTAACGAACAAATTAAGAATAATGAACAAATCGAACGTCAGAAAAAAACCAAAGAAGAAACACAAAAAAGAAACGAAGTTACAATTCAAAAACGTGAACAGAATAACGAGCAAAAAGTTCAGCAAAGACAAGAAACTCAAAAAGTTGAACAAAGAAATCAGAACAATAACGTTAACAGAAATACTGAAGTAAAAAGAAACAATACAAATACAGAAACTAAAAAAGATACAAGAACTTCAGATAAAAATAGTAGCGGACGTACAAGATAAACCTGATTCAACTCTCTCCATAAAGCGGCTCCTGAATTAACAGAGCCGCTTTTTTGTTTTAAAACATAATTAGAATAATTTTAGATTAAAATTTGGATAAAGTATGAAAGATAAATCCTCAATTCTGTTTTATATACTCGGTTCTTTTTTTGTAGCTAATGCAATTCTTGCTGAGTTTATAGGTGTTAAAATTTTTTCTTTAGAATCTACTTTTGGATTTGAACCGTTAAATCTCACATTTCTTGGAGTGGAAAATCTTTCATTTAATCTCACAGCCGGTGTTTTACTATGGCCAGTTGTTTTTGTAATGACTGATATTATCAACGAATATTTTGGTAGAAAGGGTGTAAGATTTCTCTCCTTTACTGCTGCAATTCTCATCGCTTATGCTTTTTTAATGGTTTACTTTGCTATGAATCTAACACCAGCTGGTTTCTGGATTGAGCGTATTACTCCTAATGGCACAGTTGACATGCATCAGGCTTTTAACATAATATTTGGTCAAGGGCTTTGGATAATTATCGGTTCGCTAATTGCTTTTTTAGTTGGGCAATTAGTTGATGTGACGGTTTTTCACTATTTCAAATCTTTCACCGGTTCATCTAAAATATGGTTAAGAGCTACTGGTTCAACCTTGGTTTCTCAACTAGTTGATAGTTTTGTTGTTTTGTTTATAGCTTTTTATATCGGGGCCGGTTGGGATTTGAAATTGGTGCTTATTATCGGCTTGGTAAATTATATTTATAAGTTCGTTATTGCTGTGATTGTTACTCCTGTTTTGTATCTGATTCATTCCATAATAGATAAATATCTGGGAAAAGAGTTATCCGAAAAACTTCAAACTGAAGCAATGAGTAAATAATGAAGTTAAGATTTAATAGAATAATTTATTTAGCACAACAATTTAATTTTCGCTAATTTTGATGTATCAAATATTAGTATTACTAATTTTTACATAAAAATTTAATTGTGTTTAGTACCTTTAGATGAAAATCTACTATTACCTCGGTTCAAATGTTTACGATGATATATTGATAACTAATTTTCAAGTATCAAATCATTCTATAAACTCACAGAGCCTAATGAAAATGCCATATATTTCACATTTCAATAAAATAATTAACCAGATTTTAATTAATAATTTATCCTTACATAAAAGGAGTTCAGAATGAAACTTACTAAAGAAGACTCACTTAATTATCACAGCAGCGAGCGTAAAGGAAAGATTGAAGTTGTTGCTACAAAGCCCTGTTTAACTGCAAGAGATCTTTCAATGGCATACACTCCGGGTGTTGCAGATCCTTGTCGGGAAATTCACGAGGATGTAGAAAATGTATATAAATATACCGCTAAAGGAAATTTAGTTGCGGTACTTTCAAATGGAACTGCCGTTTTAGGTTTGGGCGATATCGGTCCCGAAGCCGGTAAACCAGTGATGGAAGGAAAAGGAGTTTTGTTTAAAAGATTTGCCGACATTGATGTTTTTGATATTGAAGTTAATTCTCACGACCCGAAAGAAATAATCAGGCTTACTCAAATGCTTGAGCCGACCTTTGGTGGAATTAACTTAGAAGATATTAAAGCTCCCGAATGTTTTGAGATTGAAGAAGCTTTAAAAGAAACAATGAAAATCCCTGTTTTTCATGACGATCAGCACGGAACGGCAATTATTTCTTGTGCAGCTTTAATAAACGCTGTTGAAGTAGCTGGGAAAAAATTAGATAAAGTTAGAATCGTTGTAAATGGCGCCGGTGCTTCTGCAATTTCTTGCTGTAAACATTATGTGCGTGCAGGAGTTAAAAAAGAGAACATTTATATGTTTGATTCTAAAGGCTGCATTACAACGGATCGAAAAGATTTGAACAAATACAAAGATGGATTTGCACAGGAAAAAGGTTTTCCATCTTTAGAAGCAGCATTCAAAGATGCTGATGTATTTATTGGGCTTTCGGTAGGTGGTGTTGTTCAAAAAGAATGGGTAAAAACTATGGCTCCAAATCCAATAATCTTTGCAATGGCTAACCCGGATCCGGAAATTATGTATGATGATGCGACATCTGTTAGAAAAGATTTAATAATGGCAACTGGTAGAAGTGATTTTCCAAATCAAGTAAATAATGTACTTGGATTTCCATTTATTTTCCGTGGTGCTTTAGATGTAAGAGCAACAAGCATTAATGATGAAATGAAAATGGCTGCTACTTTAGCTCTAGCAAAATTGGCAAAAGAAAAAGTTCCTGAAATGGTAATGAAAGCCTACGGGGGTGAAGAATTTGTATTTGGTAAAGAATATATAATTCCAAAACCTTTTGATCCAAGAGTTCTTTGGTACGTTGCACCAGCAGTTGCTAAAGCTGCAATTGAAACAGGAGTTGCAAAAATTAAAGAAATGGATTGGGTTGCTTATGAAGAACAACTTAAAGAAAGATTAGGGCTTTCAAAAGAAGTTGTGAGGGTAATGATTCATAAAGCTCAGAAACGACCCAAGAAAGTCGTTTATCCCGAAGGCGAAGAAGAAAATATAATTCGTGCAGCGCACACTGTTTTTCATGATGGAATTGCTTTTCCGATTCTTTTAGGAAATGAAAAAATAATCAAAAGAGAAATTCAAAGAATTGGTTTTGATGAAAAAGAATTTCAAATAATTGATCCGGGAAATTGTGATAAATGTGACCCTTATGCTGAAGCTTATTTTAAGAAACGACAAAGAAAAGGTGCAACGCTTTGGGATGCGAATAATTTAATTCGCAAACCAAATTATTACGGCGCTATGATGGTTGAAGTTGGCGAAGCTGATGCACTTATTAGCGGTTACACAACGAGCTATCCAAATACAATTAAGCCTGCTTTACATTGTGTTGGTGTTAAAGATGGATTTAAAATTGTGTCAGGAATGTACATTGTTATTGCAAAGAAAGAAACTTATTTCTTTGCAGATTGTACTGTTAATGTTAATCCAACTGCTGAGCAACTTGCAGAAATAGCTATCTCTGCTGCAGAAACGGTAACTGCATTCGATATAACACCAAAAATAGCTATGCTTTCATTTAGTAATTTTGGAACTGCATTATATCCAGAGTCAATAAAAGTAAAAGAAGCAGTTAAAATTGTAAAAGCTAAAAAACCTGATTTAATTATTGATGGTGAAATGCAAGCTGATACAGCAATTGTTCCTGAAATTTTGGACAAGACTTTTCCTTTTACCGGAATTAAAGGAGGCGCAAATGTTCTCGTTTTCCCAAATCTTGATGCCGCAAATATTGCATACAAGTTAATGGCGAGAATTGGACAAGCGACAGTTATTGGACCAATTTTAATGGGTATGAGAAAACCTGTTCACGTTTTGCAGCGCGGAGCTACTGTAGATGACATTTATAATATGACTGCAATCGCAGTTGTGGATGCACAAGTAACCGTGAATAAATAAGAGGTCTTTTAATTTAATTAAGCGAGTGAATATAAAATGTTCACTCGCTTTGTCATTTAATACCATTCGTTCATTTACTATTAGCGAATCAGAATTTTTGTTTGACGAAGTGTGATTTTTATTAATTTAGTGCAATTGAATAGTGAGAACTGAAGAGAATGAAATACACTTGTACCGATTTTATTAATTGGAGCTCTCCTATTTTTCGAAGCTAAATAGGATATCCAAATCTTAGTGAACTACGGCAAGCTGATCCAATCCATTTGTATTAAAATCGTTTACTTTATCTCTGGAAACTGAAATGCTAGTAATTGCACAATCAAGTGAATCATAAATTTCAAAAATTTCAATCGTTCCGGTAAGATTTAACATCGATTTTGAAAACATACCTGGCTTTACAATTTTAATTGATCCGCCCAATCGCATTAGCCGCTTTAATGTAACAACCATAACACCTATAAAAGCTGAATCAAGCGCGTTGCAGTTGCTCAAATCAATAATAATAATATTGTAACCAAGACTTATATCAGTTTCAAGATGTTTCTTAAATTTAACGGCTTCAGATATTGTTGCTTGGTTAAGATTAACTCTTTCAATAATAAAACCCTTTGCTATTTGCCTCTGAAATTCTTCCATTTGATCACTTCAAATTGTTGAGTATCTAAAAGCCAATAAATATGCCATTATATGTTATGAATTAAGCCTATTCTGCTTGTATTGGTGTTTCAGATTATTACAATTGTATCAAACATCCTCACATTATGTAAGTTTGACAAAAATAATGGAGGGTTTAAAGATCAACTGGAAAATGCCTCTTTTACTAAATTTAGCTGCTGCTGGTTGGAAATTTTTGCTGATCCAACAGCGGGACTCGCACCTTCAGGACGACTAACGCAAATAAGTTTTTGTTTTTCAGATATGAGTTCACTTAATCTGCCTGATAAAAAGTTCCAGGCTCCCATATTTTTTGGTTCTTCTTGAAGCCAAATAATTTTCTCAGTTTTGGGATAGGAATTTAAAATAGATTTTAGTGATTCTTTTTTGAATGGATACAATTGTTCAATTCTAACTATTGCGGTGTTATGAATATTCTCTTTTTCTTTAAACTTTTTTAGATCATAAAATACTTTTCCACTTGTCAGAATAATTTTAGAAACAGATTTTTTATTCGCAATTGTTTCATCGTCTAAAATTTCTTCAAAATTGCCGGTTAAGAATTGTTCTTTTGATGATTTTGCATCAGGCAATCTTAATAAACTTTTTGGCGTCATAATCACCAAAGGTTTTTGATCTGCCTGTCTGATTTGTCTTCTTAGTACATGAAAATATTGGGCAGGAGTTGTGATATTACAAACCTGCAAATTGTCTTCAGCACAAAGAATTAAAAATCTTTCTAATCTCGCACTTGAATGTTCCGGCCCTTGACCTTCGTAACCGTGTGGTAAAAGCATTACAACTCCATTTCGTAAATTCCATTTTTCAAATGATGCTACAATAAAATTATCAATAATAATTTGTGCGCCGTTTGCAAAATCACCAAACTGTGCTTCCCACAAAACTAATGCTAGGGGATCAGCAATGCTGTAGCCGTACTCAAATCCCAAAACCGCAGCTTCGGACAAAGAGCTATCCAATGCCTCTAATCTTGCCTGTTTATCAGAAATATGATTTAAGGGAAAATATTCTTGCCCGTTTGTAATATCTGTAAACGCTAAATGTCTTTGGCTAAAGGTTCCACGTACACTATCCTGTCCACTTAATCTCACTGGAGTACCTTCAAGCAGCAAACTGCCAAATGCAATAGATTCTGCCAATGCCCAATCAGCATATTCTGATCCATCAATAAGTTTACGTCTTTTATCAATAAATTTTTCCAATTTAGGATGTCCGTTAAATCCAAATGGAAGATTACTTAAGGCATTAACTATATTTATTAAAGTATCTTCGGTTATTGCAGTCTTATTTTCCTTGTGTAATGCTAATAATTCTTTTTTACTTACTGCTAGCGGAACTTCATTCTGAAATGAAGCACTTTTCTTCTTTATCGAATCGAACGAGTTAGTTAGCTCTTGATTAAATGTGGTGTGAATTTGTTTAACTTCATCCTCAGTTAAAACACTATCATTAACTAATTTATCTTCATAAATTTTTCGAACTGATGGATGTGATTTAATTTTTGCATAAAGTAATGGCTGGGTAAAACCCGGTTCATCGCCTTCATTGTGTCCGTGTCTTCTGTATCCAAATAAATCAATAACAACATCTTTTTTGAAAATCCATTTAAATTCAAATGCGATTTGAGTAACCCAAAGAGCTGCTTCAGGATCATCACCATTAACGTGAAAGATTGGTGCTTGAATCATTTTAGCAACATCGGTTGCGTAAGTTGTTGAGCGTGAATCTTCCGGTGTTGTGGTAAATCCAATTTGATTATTTACAATTATGTGGACTGTCCCTCCAGTACGATAACCGCTAAGCTGCGATAAATTTAATGTCTCAGCTACAACACCTTGTCCGGCAAAAGCTGCATCGCCGTGAATGAGAACAGACATAGCTTTTTGATGGGCTTTGCTATCACCAAATCGTGTTTGCTTAGCGCGAACAATTCCTTCAACTACGGGATCAACCCATTCCAAGTGACTTGGATTTGAAGCTAAAGAAATTGTTATAGATTTTCCGGACGTGGTTGGATATTTACCGGTTGCGCCTAAATGATATTTAACATCGCCGGATCCTTGAATTGAATTTTTATCTTTTATGTCCTCAAATTCTGTGAAGATTGACTCATAAGATTTGCCAATAATGTTTGTTAACACATTTAATCTTCCACGATGCGCCATTCCAACTACAACTTCTTGTATTTCATGATCGGCGGAATCGTTAAGTATCTTATCTAAAACAGGAATTAAAGTTTCTGATCCTTCTAAAGAAAATCTTTTATGTCCAATGAATTTTGTATGAACAAAGTTCTCAAACATTTCTGCTTTAATTAATTTTTCTAAAATATTTTTCTTTTGTTGATTACTAAATTGAGGCATATTTTTATACGGTTCCATTTTACTTTGCAGCCAAACTTTTTCTGCCGGATTTTGGATGTGCATATACTCCACACCAATTTTTTCACAATAAGTCTTGTGCAAAATATTCATTACTTCACGCAGAGTTGCTGTTTTCAATGCTCCAAATCCACCTGTAACAAAATGTCTGTCCAAATCCCAAACTGTAAGATTAAAAGAAGAAGGATCAAGCTCCGGATGATAAACTACTCGCGTACCAAGTGGATCAAGATCTGCAAGTAAATGTCCGCGAACTCTGTACATATTAATTAGTTGCAGCACTTTTGCCTGCTTCACAATTTCTTCTGTGCTTGCAGATTTATCAAATCCGCCGGGTTGATAATCAGATTCCCATTGCAAAGGGCGCGAAGGAACTTTTAATTCCTGATATATCTCCTCATAAAATCCATCTTTGCCTAATAATAATTCATTTATCTCACGTAAAAACATTCCGGATTCTGCACCTTGAATAATTCTGTGATCATAAGTGCTTGCAATGTTCATCACCTTACTAATGCCAAGAGAAGAAATTGTTGACGGTGACATTGCTTGATATTCAGCGTTATATTGTATCGCACCTATTGCAATTATTGCTCCTTGTCCAATCATCAAACGGGCTATTGATGAAACCGTTCCAATTGTTCCGGGATTTGTAAGTGTAATTGTTGTTCCTAAAAACTCAGATGGATCAATTGTTCCTTTGCGCGACCGAATAACAATATCTTCATAAGATTTCCAAAATTCTTTAAACGTCAATTTATTTGCCGCTTTAATATTTGGAACGAGTAATGAGTGGCTTCCATCTTTACGTTCTATATCAATTGCTAATCCAAGATTAATATTTTTACGTAAAATAATATTTGGTTTCCCATCAATAATTGTAAACCCATTGTTCATTGATTGATTTATAGAAATAGCTTTTAAAATCGCCCAGCTAATTATATGAGTAAAAGAAATTTTGCCTTCGTTTTTTTTCTTTAAATGATTGTTTATAACAATTCTATTTTCTTCAAGAAGCTTTACTGCGATACTGCGCTGTGATGTTGCAACCGGAACAGTTAGACTCGCTGTCATATTATCCAGAATGCGTTGGGCACTGCCGGCAATAACTTTTACTTCATCATCTTCACTAAGTTTTGGCATTTCAATATTTTCCGGAAGCCTTAAAAATGATGTACTTTCGTTTCCATTTTCATTTGAGCCATTTGGATTTGCTTTGCCTTCAATATTTCCAAAAAAGTTTTTCCATTGTTCGGGCACATCATCAGGTTTTTGTTCATACTGTTTGTACAGTGATTCCACAAACCAGGTATTTGCACCAAACTTTTCTAATTCTTCTTTTTCTCTTTTAGATAATTTTTCAGATTTCATTTTTGCCAATTATTATATTGTTTAGAAGTATTATTAACTTTAATTTTCAAATAGTTACTTTAATTAACGGAGTTTGTTTTTATTATTATTTAATCGGATTTAGTGCTTAAAATATAAGATATAATTACGATAAATCTATGCAAGAAAAAAATGAAATAAGTAACATGCGCTTAAATTATGAGCGGGATCATTTGCTTGAATCAAACGTTGATATAAACCCGGTTACACAATTTAAAGCCTGGTTTGATTTAGTTGTAAAAAGTGAAATTGTTGAGCCTAATGCTATGACTATTGCAACTTCAACAAAAAGCGGGATTCCTTCCGCGCGAGTTGTACTGTTAAAAGAGTTCGATGAAACGGGATTTACATTTTTTACCAATTACGGAAGCAGAAAAGGAAAAGAACTTTTAGAAAATCCTATTGCAGCAGTTCTTTTTTGGTGGAAGGAATTTGAAAGACAAATTAGGATTGAAGGAAAAATTGAAAAAATCAGCAGAGAAGAATCACAAAAGTATTTTAATATTCGTCCTTTAAAAAGCAGATACGGTGCATTAGCATCAAACCAAAGTGAAGTTATTGAAAGCAGGGAAGTGTTAGAAACCAAATTTTCTGATTTAGAAAACCAGTTTGGGGAAAATACACCAATGCCTGAAAACTGGGGCGGATATAAATTATTTCCAAATAAGTTTGAGTTCTGGCAGGGAAGAAGAGACAGATTGCACGATAGAATTTGTTATGAAAAAGTTAAGGATGATTGGAAGATTTATAGATTACAACCTTAGAAATTAAATTTCTTTCTAAAAAAATCTGAACCAGCAACTATTGTACGTACGGCTATCGCAATGATAATAATACCACCTCCGATGGCTGCAAAAAATGTTGGCATTTCCCCATATCCAATTAAAACCCAAACAGGGTTTAATACGGGTTCAAACATTGAAATGATTGAAGCTTCAACTGCAAGTATTCTCTTCAATCCATAACTAAAAAGTGCATACGCAAATGCGATTTGGAAAACTCCAAGAAATGTAACCATCCAGAGATCATTAAAAGTAAGAGGTTTAAGATCTAGTACAAAAGGGATGCAAATTATTGTCACAAAAATATTTCCATAAAAAATAGAACTTTGCTGATACTCTTTTCCATTTTTTCTCATTCCTAAAAAAAATGATGCAAACATAATTCCGGAAATCAGGGCAATTAAGTTGCCGGTTAAATGTCCGGGGGAAATCTCTCCCAGAAAAAAGAAAATCATTCCAATAAAGCAAACTGCAATTGTAATTACATTTATTTTTTCATACTTGGTTTTGTTAATTATTGGCTCAAAAATTAGGACATAAATAGGAGCTGTTGATTGAAGAAAAATTGCGTTAGCGGCGGTTGTTGTTTTGGTTGCTATAACAAACGTAGTTAGAACAATTGCATAAAAGGCTGCATTAATGAATGTAAATCTATTTACCGCCAAAAGTTTTTTTCTAAAGATTATAGCAAATACAATTGCTGCTATCAGACATCTAAAAAAAGAGAGCTGCATTGAGTTTAGCGAAATAAGTTTAATGAAAAGTCCCCCGGAACTCCATAAAATGGCAGTAATAAAAACGGCAAGAAAACCTTTGTTATGTTCTGATATATTTTGCAAGAAAATGCTACTAATTATTTCTAAAAATTTAATTTACTTTACCTAAATTACATAAAAAGAATTAATCGAATATTATGCTGAATTTTTGAATGAAATATCTTTACAATCCACCATTGTTAATAAAAAAGTTATTTAGCAATTTTTATTGGAACACGACCACTAATAAAGTGCTTTTAACTTTTGATGACGGACCAAATGCGGAAACAACCGAACTAATCTTAAAAAAACTTTCTGTTGAAAAGATAAAAGCATTGTTTTTTTGTGTAGGTGAAAATATTCAAAAATATCCTGTACTTGCTCAGTCAATTTTAGGTGAGGGACATACAATTGGGAACCATACACAAAACCATAAGATTTTGAGTAAAATTTCTAATCAGGAAAAATATTCTCAAATCGAATCAGTTAATATTTTGGTTGAAGAAAAATTTAATTATAAGATAAAATACTTTCGTCCGCCCCATGGCAAATTTCAATTATCAACATCTCTATTGATGAAAAAATATTATCTCAGAAATGTAATGTGGTCCTTGCTCACATATGATTATAAAAATGACTTATCAATCGTTAAATTTGCCACTCAAAGATATTTAAATAATAATTCAATTATTGTTTTGCACGATAGTATCAAATCAAAAAATGTAATTTTGGATTCAATTAGCTTAATTGTAGATGAAATGAGAAAAAAGAATTATCAGTTTGGAGACCCAGAAGAATGTTTGAGCTGATTTTTCTTTTTATAATGGTTGGATATACGCTTCAACTTTTTATTTTTATTATTGGAGCAAAAAAAAAATATCCAAAAATATCTGATGATAAACTTCCGACTGCAACAATAATTGTAGCGGCACGAAATGAAGAAAATAATATTTTGCGTACACTTCAATCACTTGATAAACTCGAATATCCCAAAGGCAAGCTTCAAATAATGATAGTTGATGATCAATCAACTGATAAAACAGGAAAAGTTATCGATGAATTCATTTCAGGTAAAAAAAGATTTATAAAAATCACCACCGAAGAACACCACACCAAGCTTATTGGTAAAATGCGCGCATTAGCCTACGCAATAAAAGAGGCAACTGGAGAAATAATTTTAACCACCGATGCGGATTGCGAAGTAAAACCACAATGGGCAAAAACTATTTGCTCACATTATTTTGATGACGTTGCTATTGTTGCGGGAGTGACAACTCAAACTTCTGAAAAGTGGTTTTATGGAATGCAGGCATTGGATTTTGTTTACCTTCTAACCGCTGGTTCAGGTTGCACAAATTTAAACTATCCTATTTCTTGTATCGGGAATAATATGTCGTATCGAAAATCGGCTTACGATGAGGTAGGCGGATATGAAAAACTTCCGCATAGTGTAACAGAAGATTTTACTTTGATGAATGCGATTTACAATCTAAAAAAGTATAAAATAATTTTTCCTATTGAGGTTGAATCACTTGTTACATCAGTTCCGTGTAGCACATTTAAAAGTTTAGTGCGTCAAAAAAAACGCTGGGGTGTTGGCGGACTTGGAGTCCCATTTCGTGGTTTTGTAATAATGTTTTGGGGCTTTATGGCAAATCTGTTTGTACTGCTTACACCTTTCTTTTTCTCATCCACATGGTTAACTTTGGTTGTGTTTAAAGTAGCTTTAGACTTTTTCTATTTGTACCCGGTTCATGTTAAACTTGGCATTTCAAAAAATCTAAAATACTTCTTCCACTTTGAAGTTTACTACTTATTTTATGTAATACTTCTACCGTTTATAGTTTTACCAAATAGAAAAGTGATTTGGAAGGGTCGTGAATATTAATGCTGCTTCTTTGTAACTACTATCTTACATATAGGTGCAATGCTTATTGTGAGTTCTGCCATTTTGGTGATCATACAAATTTTAAAGATACTCCGTTTGCAAGTTTGGAAGATTTTAAATCTAATGTTGCTCAACTTGCAGAGCTTGGTGTAAAGTTTATTGATTTAACAGGCGGCGAGCCTCTGTTACATAAAGATGTTGCTGAGATGGCTAAGTTTGCTCACGATTTGAAAATACAAACAAGCATTACAAGTAATGGATTACTTTATCACAAGGTTGCAGAAAAACTTTTAGGAAACATAAATCTCCTCCACTTTTCTTTAGATTCACCAGATGAAGAAGAGCATAATAAAATTAGAAAAGTTAATTGTTACAAAAGTGTTTTTAAAAGTATAGAGATTGCAAAATCCCTAGGTGAGTTTCCTGATATTTTATTTACAGTTACAAATGATACTTACAAAAAACTTCCAAGGATGCACGAGATTGCTCAAAAGCATGATCTAGTTTTATTAGTAAATCCTGTTTTTTCATATTTCGGAAATCCTGGTTTAAGCGATGAGGCTACTGATTTTGTTGATGAATATTGTGATGGTAAGATGGATATCTATCTTAACAAAGGATTTATGAAGTTAAGAAAGGATGGGGGAAATGATATTAAGAATCCCAGTTGCAAAGCAGTTTCTCGAGTTATTGTAATTTCACCAGACAATGAGATTATTTTACCTTGTTATCATTTTGCTAACGATAAAATCTTGATCGATAAACCGATAAAAGAAATTCGTAAATCAGAAAAGATAAAACACTTTAAAGAGATGGAAGGCAGATTTGATTTCTGCCAAGGCTGCACTGTTAATTGTTATTTTGAACCGTCGTTTGCATTTCCTACAAATCTATATGCAATTTCAAGTTTAACGTCTAAGTTTAAGTACAGTTATAATAAGCTCATCAAACAAAAAATTAAAAAGAAATTTATTCAGACATCAAACACAGATTAATGCAGAGAAAATATCTTATTCTTATCCTAACTTTGTTTTCAAGTGTATCATTTTCACAATGGAAACACGAATTATTTCCTTCTGATTTGAATATCCAACCGTTTACAGCAAATTTACTTGAACCAAAAGCAGGATTCTTAATTTCTACTGATAACAACAAATTAAGATTAGATATCTCAACATCTCGAGATATTATTCATTGGAACAAAAATGATGAGTTGCTATCTGTCGGTGCAGATGTTTTTACGTTTACAAGATTACGAAGTACTGATGATTTTAAATTCCCCGTTGAAACTATTGATTATCTTTTTGGAATAAATGCAGGTTACAAAAAACTGCTTTGCGAGTCTAATGAAATTGGATTAAGGTTTCGGTTAAGCCATATAAGTACCCATTTAGTTGATGGACAGTATGATACTCAAAATCAGCAATGGCGAGAGGGAAGAGTGCCATTTGTTTACAGTAAAGAATTTATTGAACTTTTTCCATATTATCGCACAGGAACTTTAAGAGGATATTTAGGCTTTACATATATTTTTCATATCATTCCGAAAGAAATTAAAAAGGTAAATCTGCAGGTTGGATTTGATTACTTTGCTACTCAGTTTGGTACAGATTATTTAACTCCATTTGTTGCTTATGATTTTAAATTAAATGGAAATGAAAAATTTATTGGTAACAACATTATTTCAGTGGGAATAAAATTTGGTAATTGGCAATCAAGGGGATTGAGTTTTTACTACGCTTACATTTCCGGAAAAAGTATCCATGGGCAATTTTACGATTTAACTGAAAACTATTCTAACATTGGATTTAATTTTGAATTATAAATTATGAGTGAATTTTCACAGACAGAACCACAAGTTTACTTTACAACTGCTGCAAAAGAAAAACGTAAAAAAATAAATAGTTACTTAATCCATATTGGATTATTTATTGTAACTTTTATTACTACCACACTTGCGGGAGTTAGATGGACAACAGGTAAACTACCGCCATATGAATTTAGTGTATTGATAAAGGGATTACCATACTCAATTAGTATTTTATCAATAATTACTTTTCACGAGTTTGGGCATTATTTTGCGGCAAAGATTCATCATATAAGAGCTACCCTACCTTATTTTATACCTTTTCCAGATATTCCTTTATTTATTATTAATTTTGGTACGATGGGTGCGGTAATCAGAACCAAATCTCCAATCTATTCTAAAAAGGCGATGTTTGATATCGGTATTGCGGGTCCTCTTTCAGGCTTTGTTATATGTCTTGGTATTTTGATTTACGGATTTACACATGTTCCTTCAATAGACTATTTACTAAATATCCATCCAGATTATTTTTCATCAAACTACGGTAAAGATGGAATGCAATTAGTATTTGGGAACTCAATATTGTTCTCGTTTTTAAAATTTGTATTTGTAAATCCAAATAATTTTTTTCCGCCAATGAGTGAAATATATCATTATCCATATCTTTGCGCTGGTTGGTTTGGGCTGCTTGTAACATCTATGAATATGATTCCCGTTGGACAGTTAGACGGCGGGCATATTGCTTACACAATGTTTGGGGAGAAAAAACATTATAACGTATCATCCATCTCAGCATTAATTTTAGCAATTATAGGTTTTGCCGGAGTATTAGATTCACTTTTAGAAATTAATTCAGGTATTGGCTGGAGTGGGTGGTTATTTTGGGCAGTTATATTATATTTTATAGTAAAGTTAAAACATCCACCTGTGCCTGATGTTTTGCCATTAGATAAAAAAAGAATGGCACTAGGGTATTTAAGTTTCTTTATTTTTGTTATATCATTTTCTCCGGCACCACTTATGTTAAATATTGTTGGTTAAAGTGGTCATATTTTTGCCTTGTTGAAGTTTAGTTTTAAAGAAATATTTAACTATATGATAATTAAAATATTTAAGTTATTCACAGTCAATCTATTGCTTATTTTTATCTTCATTGGGTGCGATAAGAAATATGATAATGTGATTGAAAATTCAAATCCTGATTACCAGGTAACTTTAGTTGCACCTTCAGATTCGCTTCGCTTTAACCCCTTAGATTCATTGATTTCTATAAGAATTGCTTTCAATTCTGCAACAAACATTGAAAATGTATTTTGTGATATTTATGCATCTGATAACAAAAAACTAAATTCTTCACCATTAACTTTGCTTGATAATGGTAAAGCTGCAAATGGAGACGATGTAGCCAATGATGGTTCTTATGCAAATAAAATTGCTTTAAGCGAATATTATCCAAACGGAATTTATAACATCAAGTATTTTGTGACTGATAAATCATCAACAACTAAGCAAGTTGCGCTTGGAACTTTTAAGTTTGATAATGGGCAGGCAAATTTAGCTCCGATAATTTTTGATGATATCGTTGATCCTGATTCAGCAATTGTAACAGATACTACAATTATTCTTACATCAATTAAAGTATCTGATCAAAATGGATTATCAGATATTGATAAAGTTTATTTTGTGGTTTACAGACCAAATGGGACAACAAGTAATAATCAAAATCTTATGTTTGATGATGGATTATCGGTTCACGGTGATCAAACTGCTGGAGATGGAATTTATTCTCTTATAATTGAGATTTATTCTACAAACACTAAAGGCACTTACAGATTAGAATTTCAAGCAAAAGATCGAGGTGCAAAATTAAGTAACATTATCAATCACACCTTACTTATACAATGAAAAAATATTTAATCTATATTCTTTATGTGGTTTTTGCATCAATTAAAGTTACTGCTCAACTATCACCACAAAGTTATATTTTCAAAGAGGATGGCAAAGTCTTAGACAAAATTGTTTCCCAAAATCCTTTGAGCAATTCAATTACAGATATTATAACCATTGGAGATACTGTATGGCTCGGCACAAGTCGTGGTGTTAGTTTATCGATAGATGGCGGGACTAGTTGGACTAACTTTTACGGACAAGCTGATTTTGGAACAGATAATAATTCCGCACTTGGTTATAACAATGGAGTTTTATGGTGTGCCGGTGCAAAGTCCACAGAAGTTACAGGCGGACAAACTCTACCTGCCGGAACCGGACTGAAATATACAACCGACAATGGAATAAGCTGGACAAGTATTCCGCAACCTTTAGATGCTGAGACAGACACTGTTGAGCAATATGGTATTAATCAAATTAGAGCATTGACTGTTACTGTAACAATTCAAAATCTAGTCTATGATATTGCATTTACTCCAAACACAATTTGGATTGCCACTTTTGCGGGAGGACTTAGAAAAAGTACAGACAACGGTCAAACCTGGAAACGAGTAATTCTTCCACCTGATTATTTAAACTCAATTTCACCAACAGACACTTTGAATTTTTGTTTATCACCGGTTAACGGAAATTTTTGCGGTGAAGGGAATCTAAATCATAGAGTGTTTTCAGTCATTTCTACAAATGATTCAACTTTATTTGTTGGGACAGCAGGTGGTATAAATAAATCCACAGATAATGGAATCAGCTGGGTAAAACTCAGCGCACAAAACCAATCCCAACCAATTAGCGGAAATTTTATAACCGCACTTGGCTACAATAAACTATCTCACACAGTTTGGGCTTCCACCTGGAAGGCTGAAGATCTATCTGAGTTTTATGGTGTAAGTTCATCTTCGGACGGTGGTCAAACCTGGAGGACCTTTTTAAGAGACGAACGACCGCATAATTTTGGTTTTAAAAATAATGATGTAATGGTTGCAACTGACAACGGTGTTTTTCGATCCATAGATAACGGATTAACATGGTTGCTTCCAAATTCTATTGTTGATGCTGAATCTAATAATTCCTTAAAGACTAAAGTATTTTATGCTGCAGATACTTACCAAAATAATATTTGGTTAGGTTCTACTGACGGTTTAGTTAGGTTGAATGAAACACCTGGCAAAGTTTGGGAAGGGACATGGAAAATATTCTTTGCTTCAAAAAATCTTGAATCCAATAATAAAACTTATTGTTATCCGAATCCATTTAACCCAAGACAGGAAGAACTTAAAATTAAATACAGTACTGGCGGCACTGAATCTAAGGTAACGATTAGAATTTTTGATTTTGGTTTTAATTATGTTAGAACTGTAATCCAGAATGTTAACCGTAATCGTGATCTCGAAGGCGTTCCGGAATTTTGGGATGGTAAAGATGAAAATGGAAATACAGTGCCAAATGGAGTTTACTTTTACAGAGTTGACATAGCGGATAGTGATGCATTGTATGGAAAGATTTTGGTGATGCAATGAGAAATTTCACAAAATATTTTATAGCAATTCTATTTTTGTTTTCGGCAGTTAATTTTTCTCAGCAGCAGTTTACAACAATAAATTCTAAAGTTGGGGCATTTAGCAGAATTGGTTTTGGAGCTCGTGGAATCGGAATGGGCAATGCAATGTCATCTGTAACCACTGGCAATTTAGTTTCTTATTATAATCCTGCATTATCGCCTTTTCAGGAAAATAATTCAGTTCAAACCGGATATTCATTTTTATCGTTAGACAGATCGTTAAACTTTTTAAGTTTTACTCGGAAATTTGATTTTTATTCTTCAAAAGATTCATCCACTGATAGAAAACCAACAAGCACTGCAGGAATAAGTGCGGGAATCATTAATGCAGGCGTAAGCGGTATTGATGGTCGTGATAATAATGGATTACCTACAAAAGAACTATCAACTTCAGAAAACCAATTTTTCTTAAGTGTTTCGAATAGATTTTCAAAAAAGTTTTCTTTAGGTCTCTCAGTAAAATTTTACTACTACAAATTGTATGAAGAAGTGTCTTCAAATGGATTAGGATTGGATATTGGAGCTCTTTATAAAGTAAATGATAATTGGAATGTATCCTTTGTAATCTCCGATTTGAATAGTAAATATGATTGGGATACAAGTCCTATTTATGGGCAGGAAGGCTTATCAACGACAAATAAATTTCCCACAACAAAAAAAATTGGAGTCAGTTATTTTAGACCGGATATCAAACTGCTTACTGCAATTGAATTTGAAAATAGTAATGCCGGAACAAATATTATAAGACTCGGTGCCGAATATAATATTTATGAAAATTTATTTTTGCGTGGCGGAATTGATCAGTTTAATTTGAGCAATACTGATGCGGCACTAAAACCTTCTGTAGGATTTTCTTATTCAAAATCTTTTATTGATTGGATTATTAGTGTTGATTACGCTTTTATGATCGAACAATATTCTTCAAGCGATAGACATATTGTAGGTGTAAGTTTTAATTTTTAAAATAAATAATGAACAATTTGAAAATGAATCAATATAATTTTATGAAAAAAATTATTTTATTATTTGTGATATCCTCAGTCGCAGTATTCTCCCAATCTGCAGGGAAAACAGGATTATCATTTCTAAAATACGGATTTGGAGCACGTAATATTGCTATGGGAGATGCGGGTACAGCTTTATCAAACGATCTTACTGGATTATTTTATAATCCAGCAAAGTTAGCATCCACCAGTGGATCAGAAGTATTATTTATGCACAATGAGTGGATACAAGATGTAAGCAGTGAAGTTATTGGTGCAAAAACAGTGTTGTGGGGAATCCCTTTTGCAGTTGGATTTAATGTTACATCAGTTAGTGAAATCCCGTACAGAACAATTGCAACACCTGATCCTGAAACAAGTTTTTCTGCAAATTATTTTTTCGGAAGCCTTTCCACAGGATTTTTTGTGACGGATGAAATTGCATTTGGTGCAAGCTTTAAATATTTGTATGAAGGCTTGTTAAATGATGAAGCAAACGGAATTGGTTTTGATTTTGGGCTAAACTATTTACTGCCTTATAAAGGATTGACAGCATCGGTGGTAGTAAAAAATATTGGTTCGATGAATGCTTTAAGAAATGAATCAACAAAACTGCCAACAGAATTAAGATTAGGCACATCGTATTCTTATAATTTAGAGGACTCTAAGTTTGATTTTACAGGTGGATTAGAGTTTCAAAAATATTTAGATACTGAAGACAACCATTTTAATTTTGGCGGTGAAGTATTGTATAACAAACTAATAGCGGCCCGCGCAGGTTATCAAACAGGATATGAAAGTCGTGGTTTTACAGCAGGCATTGGCTTGATATGGGGTAATTTGAAATTTGATTATGCGTTCCTACCATTCTCTTTAGGATTAGGGAATGCAAATTTGTTTTCACTTCAGTTTAAGTTCTAGAGATAATCATTCTAACATTGTAGTTGAAATACTACACGAAAATATTTAGGCGCGAGCAATCGTGCCTTTTTTATTATTAACCATAACGATTTATATTTGTAGTAAAACAAATCAGAACAAATATGAAAAAACACCCAAAGAAATTTAACGTTGGTTTAGTCCAATTGTCTTTTTCAAAAAATCCTAATGATAATCTTAAAAAAGCACTTACTTGGATTGAGAAGGCTGCAAAAAAAGGTGCTCAGGTAATTTGTTTGCCTGAACTTTTTCGTTCACAGTATTTCTGTCAATCAGAAAATATTGATTATTACGATTTAGCGGAAACAATTCCCGGACCATCAACTGATGCTGTATCTAAAATCGCAAAAAAACTAAAAGTAGTTGTTGTAGTTCCATTGTTTGAAAAAAGGTCAGAAGGACTATATCACAACTCGCTTGCGGTGGTAAATACTAAAGGAGAGATAGCCGGTGTTTATCGTAAAATGCACATACCTGATGACCCATCTTATTATGAAAAATATTATTTCACTCCAGGCGATTTAGGTTTCAAGTCGTTTGATACCGAATTTGGAAACATTGGAACATTAATTTGTTGGGATCAATGGTATCCAGAAGGTGCAAGATTAACGGCATTGCAAGGCGCAAGTATTTTGTTTTATCCCACTGCAATTGGCTGGCATCCTCACGAAAAGAAAGAACACGGCAAACCTCAGTTTGAAAGCTGGCAAACGATTCAGCGCTCACATGCAATTGCAAATGGTGTTTACGTTGCCTCTGTAAATCGCATCGGATTAGAAAAAGAATCAAAAGATTCTGCTGGAATAGAATTCTGGGGTAACAGTTTCATCTGCGATCCTCAAGGAATTATTCTTGCTGAAGCATCGCACGATAAAGAAGAAATTTTAATTGCAGAAATTGATCTTGATAGAATAGAATACATTAGACGTAACTGGCCGTTTTTACGTGATAGAAGAATCGATGCGTATGGCGATATTACTAAAAGGTTTTTGAAATGATAAAAAATAAGTTCCGTTTACCCACCGAATTTGAATACCATGAAGCAACTTGGATTGGCTGGCCGGCAAATAAACAGGACTGGCCGGGAAAGTTTCAACCAATTCCGTGGGTTTATGGAGAAATTGTACGATATCTTTCAAGAGGAGAAAAAGTCAGAATTATTGTTCAATCAAAAGAACATCAAAAAAAAGCAGAGCAAGTTTTAAAGTCTGTTGATGTTAATTTATTAAACATTGAATTCTTTAAACTCGAAACTGACAGGAACTGGCTTCGCGATTCTGGTCCGCAGTTTGTAAAAAATGAAAAGAATGAAACTATTTTAATCAACTTTAAGTTTAATGCTTGGGCAAAGTATGATAATTATAAACTCGATTCAAAAATTCCGAAAATGATTTCTAATAAACTTAAACTTGATTTAATTAAAGCAGAACATCAAAATAAAGAAGTTGTTCTTGAAGGCGGAAGCATTGATTACAATGGACTTGGAACTATTATCACGACAGAAGAATGTTTGATGGATAATGAAATACAAGTGCGCAATAAGAATTTTACTAAAAAAGATTATGAAGAAGTATTTAATAAATATCTTGGTGCAACTAATGTAATTTGGTTAAATAAAGGAATTGCAGGCGACGATACTCACGGACACGTTGATGATATAGCACGATTTGTAAATAAAAATACAGTTGTAACTGCAATGGAAACTCATCCGAATGATCCAAACTATCTTTCGCTTATGGAGAATAGAGAAGTACTTGAAGGTGCAAAGTTGGAAGATGGTTCGAATCTAGAAATTGTAGAGTTACCAATGCCATCACCAGTAATCTTTAAAGGCGAAAGATTACCTGCTAGTTATGCTAATTTTTATATATCAAACTATGCAGTACTTGTTCCAACTTTTAATGATCCAAATGATAAACTTGCTTTAGGAATTTTGTCTGAACTGTTTACTGATAGACCAGTGATCGGAATACACGCCGTTGATTTAGTTTGGGGACTGGGGACATTACACTGCTTAACACACGAACAGGTTTTATAGTTAAAAACAATTCAACCTACAAATTATTTTAACAACACCGTCATTCCCACAAACCTGTCTGCGGTAGGCAGGAATGGGAATCTATTTTAAGAATCCTTTTGATTCCCGTTTCTACGGGAATGACATTCATTAATATTAGAAATTAGAGTGTCTTATCAATTAAAATCTTTTTATAAGTGTTCGTTTGTTACTTCCTATCTTTACAAGCACCACTCCAACAATGATAACCATGGCGGCTATTAATGTAAAAATACTTAATTGTTCGTTTAGAAATATCCAGCCAAGGATCAGAGCAATAATAGGATTTACATAAGCATAAGTAGAAACTAAAGAAAGTGGCAGATGTTCAATTGCGTAAATATAAGATCCGTAGCCTAATATCGATCCAAAAACAACAAGATATGCAAGAGATATTATTCCAGATTGTGTGAAATGTAAAACTGAAAATTCGCCCATCACTGAACCTAGTATAATCTGCAGTGATCCAGCCATTAACATTTGAACAGATGCACTCATTAGTGGATGGACGCTTACTTTTTTGTATTTGGAATAAACTGAACCGAGCGACCAGGAAACAACAGCACCAAGAATACTTAATACACCAATAAGATACTTTGTTTCAAAAATATATTTTAAATCACCGCCAAAAATTAATCCAACTCCTAGACTTCCGACTACCAAACCACTAATGGTCATCCAGTTTAACTTTGGACCTTTTGGAAGAAAAGATTCCACCCCTACCATCCAAAAGGGAACAGTAGTTATTAATAAAGCGGCTAAACCGCTCTCGACATATTGTTCGCCAACAACAACAAGACCATTTCCAAATCCAAGCAAAGCAATTCCAATTATTGCAATATGAATTAAATCTGATTTTTTTGGGAGTTGCTTGCCGGATATTTTTAGAATTGTAATAAGTATCAATCCAGCCACTATCCAGCGAAAACCAGCAAATAGCATCGGTGGAACTGACTCCACACCAATTCTAATAAAAAGGTAAGTTGTTCCCCATAGGATACAAATAGCAATCCACGCAATGTAGGCACGAATGTTTGGTTTATCCATAAAATCTAATAATTAATTGGCAGGCGAAACATAATCAAATAAATTAAAAAAGCCCTCAGATTATTGAGGGCTTATATTTTTAGTGACGTATTTTATAATAATCTACTTAATTAAAACCATTTTTTTAGTTTGAATAAAAGAACCAGCTTGTAATCGATAGAAATAAATTCCACTAGAAAGAGAAGAGGCATTAAAATCAACTTCATAACTTCCTGCTGGTTTTTCTTCATCAACAAGAGTTGAAACATCATTTCCTAATACATCAGTAACTTTCAATGTTACATAAATATTTCTTCCTTCAGTTGATGCAACGGGAATATTATACTTAATTATCGTATTCGGATTAAACGGATTCGGATAATTTTGAGCCAGAGAAAAATTAGCGGGTGAAGATATATCTACATTAATCTCATTACTCAATTCATAAGATCCATCAAAATCAATTTGTTTTAGTCGGTAAGCATAATAACCGGCTGAAAGATTATAATCGGTAAAAGAATAATTACTATGTTCAGTAGTGGTTCCATTTCCATTAATAAATCCAATTTCCTGGAATTCCGAAGTGCCAAGTTTTCTCTGGACTTCAAATCCACTATTGTTTATTTCAGTAGCAGTTTCCCATTTTAGTTCAACTGTATTTCCTACAACGATAGCTGTGAATGAAGTTAACTCAACGGGAACAGGAATGTCTGAGGTTAATTGCATAATAGTGAAATTACCCTGCGATCCAGTTGTAGCAGTTGCACCGGATCCCCAGCAAGCACTAAACAAAGTTCCATATCCAGTAATTGAAGTTCCAACTGCATCTACGCTGCGTGATGTTCCGGTTGAAACTGAAGTCCTAATTTCTATTAATAAATGCCCGCCAGTATACAACCAGCTATTGTTGAAAGTTATTTGTGGACCAAAAGCATTTGGAACTTGATTGAATGTATACGCATCTGCGGGTATAACTAATGCACCACTTCTTACTTGCGTTTGTGGTCCGACAATATTATTTGCAAATGTTAAACTTCTTAATGCAGGCGTTACAGATTCACTGAGATAAATATCATAAGCAGTATATGATACTTCGGCAGCAGGCCAATTGGCGGTTGCAGAAACTGGTAATCGCCAGCTTATTCCAAGTAACTCTTTCCCAACCAAATCTGTTAGAAGAGTATCGTGAATTAAGAATTGTAAAGTTCTGGCTGTACTTGCAAGTGGACCTGTAAAAGTTACTGTACCTCCCACAGCACTATATTCCGGCGGGATTACTTTAAATTCGATAATTTCAGTTGGAGGATTTATCAAGTCGGATTGTTGGGCAAGTGCACTATAAAAGAATAAAAACAAAAATGAAACGAACAAAAAAGTAAAAGAGAATTTCATAATAACTCCTTTTAAATTATTTCAGAAAAAATATAATCTAAAAAAAACTAAAAGTAAAAGAATAATTAAATTATTTACAGATTTATTATTTATTGCCCTTTATCCCAAAAACTTATTTTGAATTTATTTTATTAAAATCATTTTTTTCGTTTCTATAAAATCATTAACTCTTATTGAATACAAATAAATACCGCTAGAAAGATTATCACCATTAAATTCCAATTCATATCTATCGGCTTTTTTAAATTCATTAAGCAATGTTCGAATCTTTTGCCCTAATATATCAAACACCTCAATCGAAACTATTCCATCTTGCGGTAGTTCATATCTTATCGTTGTTGTGGGATTAAACGGATTGGGGTAATTTTGATGAAGCACATAATTTGTAATAGGATTTGTTGGTGCCGGAGGATTATATGTCATTGAACTAAAATTACTTTGATATTCTTCAATCGCGTTCTGAACAATTTCTTTTGCAATGGTTATTGAATTAAGTTCATCAGATCCTCTGCCTACAACTAAAGCTAAAATAATTTCTATCTGTTTTGATTTTTCCAGCGTAAACGGACCAGTACTTGCAAATTTTCTATCATCCAGGGGGATGTTATCCAACCACCCAATTCTTTCAACTGGATCACCAGAAAACCAGTTAACAGGATTAACAGTATTACAATCAACATTTCCATATACTTTTCCCCAAAGAGTATCGCAAGGATTTAAGGCATTTCCGTAACCATCATTTCCCATTATATAATTCTTTACGTACTGTAAATTATCTGGAAAACTTTGTCCGGGAGAGTTTTTACCATAGCCTGCAAATGAAAATAGAGCAGCATTCTTATATCCTGGGATTTTTTGCTCACCAAGTAAGACTCCATTTTTTATAAATGCAGTATCGTTGGTTTCGTTTGTAGCGGTAACTGGTCCTTGTATAACTGTCGTAAAAATTGCAGGAGGATTTATTCCATATTGGCTATCGTCATTAAAATTATAAGTGTAGATAGAATTTAGAGCAGTGTCGCAGCCACTTAAATCATCAGAAGCCCACCCGAGATCAGTATCATCCCAGGGACTGAAAAACACTGAGTCTAAAACGTCATCAACTATTCCCGTGTTTTCAATTTTATATTTTATAAAAATCATATTTTCCAGATCAGAATTATTTTTAGCAAAAAGTGTTTGTTGAATATTTATACCGATCGGAGAAACATTATATAATCTTTGGTTAGCTGGAACGCCATCATTATAAACACACCAGGCTATTTCATCTCCAAGAAGTGGAGGCATATCTTCGTTCGCATCCCAGGTGCCGTTATAATTACGATCAGTTGGATCATAAATACCATCACTGTTCCCATCATAGAAATCTGCACCAAGTAAAACAGCTTCTTTCCATTTTTGCCAACTTGAACTAAAAGGAATATCATGTTTTCTAACCACATAAATGATATTTAATGTGTCTTCAGGATTGCTATTAACTATTCCTGGCTGATAATCTTCTGAACCCTCGGATACAGTAATTGAAAAGAACTCACCATTTGCATAACCTGATAAAAAGAAACCAGATCTAAATAGAAATACACTTTCATCAAATTTTCCACCTGCTCCATTTACTAATGGATCAGGATCTGGAATATTTACACTTCCAATTATTCCTCTGTTATCAATTGGTAGATTAATTTTATTTACAAAAAAACGATGTGTTGTTTGTCCAGCTATTTGTGAATAAAGGAATAACAAAAAAAACAATATTAGATTTATAAAATTTTTCATTTTATTAAAATCATTTTTTTAGTTTGAATAAAAGAACCAGCTTGTAATCGATAGAAATAAATTCCGCTGGAAAGGGAATTGGCATTAAATTCAACTTCATAATTTCCTGCTGGATTATATTCATTAACTAAAGTAGCAACTTCGTTTCCAAGAACATCGTAAACCTTTAATGATTGATGACCGCTGACTGGAGACTCCCAACTAATTTTTGTGCTTGGGTTAAATGGGTTTGGGTAGTTTTGGGACAATTTAAATTCTGTTGGAAGTGATGAACTATTATCATCAATATCCGTTAACGTTGTATCACCATATACGATGCCGTCAATTATAAATCCTTTCATACCAAAAACATCAGTTCCAAAATCGTAGCCTGTCAAAATGTGTTCAAGCCCAACACTTCTAACTAATGTATAATCAACAAAAAGTAATCCGTTATAATTATACTTCCGTTTAGAACTATTCATCCCAAATTCGTTATATGCTTCAACACTCTCAAACAGAGTTTGAACATAATTCTGACAACCTTCAAATCGGTTAACTGATAGTAAATCGCCAACATCGCTAATCAAGTCATCAATAACTTGTTCTGAATCAGGGCAATCAGGATTAAATCTTAATATCTTTCCACTACTCGAATCAATTCTTTCGTAATATGTATTTATATAACTATCACTTAAGAATTTCTCATCAATTTTAAAATATGATTTATTATTTTCTTTAATTAAATAATCAACAACCGTTCTGGAAAAAGTATCGTAAGTATAGATTGGAAATGGCCAGTAGGAGATTGATGCAAAATTAAATATCCATTTATTCCCTATTGCTAGCGGATAATATTCAAAAACATAAGACGGTAAAGCCACTGATTTTAAAACTATTATAGTGTCCGGTCTAATTTCATAAATCTGATATTTACTTGCTGCATATAGTATATCGGAATTGGGTTTTTTATAAATACCAACAAGTTTATTTGGTAAAGTTTTGTAAGTTATAAAATTACCCCCGGCATCTGTTGATCTATATATTTGTTTTCCATCGGCAAGATAAATTAAACCGGATTGTGTTGAATCAATTGCAATATAAAATGGATTTTCACTTTCATACCTCTGAGACCAGCTGAAAGCATTTCCTGCGTTATTGCTAGCATAGAATGCATATCTTCCGTATGATGTGTTTTTGCGATAAACAATATTTTGATTTTGATCATAATAAAAACCTAGAAAAGGCAAAGCTGTTATAACTTTTGATGTGTCTACTATTGTAGAAGTAATTCCTAAATCGTCTGACTTAATTAAATTTCCCTGGACATCAGTACCGAATAAAACATTATCGTCAAATGCTGCAAGCGAGAGAAATTGGAAAGAAATAGTTGAGTCTACCGGATAAGTGTAACCGCTATCAAAACTTCTGTATATATTATGAAAATCTGTCACGAATAGATTATTGGAATTTTGTTTTGATATATCAACCATAAACAATGCCCACTGATCATAAGTGATCGTATCATTCCTTGCGGCATAACCAAGTATGTCGGTATTAATAGTTAAACCAACATTTATAAAATTGTTTATATCATTTGGAAAAAAATCATAATCGCTTATAGATTTTGCATTTACCGTCAAAGTATCTAGTGCTATTGAATAAGCGTCCATTATTTTGGATTCAAATCCTGTATTTACATTAAATTTGAAAACAGGACTGTATCTGCCGGTAGCATCAATCCCGAAGGAATAAAGAAGAGTTGTGTTCCCCTGATCATCTTCCAATCCTTTTAGATTACTAAATTGTTGTGCAGGCATTGAAGTTAAACTACTAAATAATATTATAAGTAATAACTTTTTCATTTTCTCAACTCTATTTAATTAAAATCATTTTTTTAGTTTGAACGAAAGAACCGACAGTTAATCTGTAAAAATAAATTCCACTTGAAAGGGAAGAGGCATTGAAATCAACTTCATAACTTCCAGCAGATTTGTATTCATTAACTAAAGTAGCAACTTCATTCCCAAGAACATCATAAATTTTTAGGGATTGATGACTGCTGACTGGAGACTGCCAACTAATTTTTGTGCTTGGATTAAATGGGTTGGGGTAGTTTTGGTCTAATTTAAATTCAGAAATTACTATAGGCTGGTTTTCTATACTTGTAGGAATATCAGTAAAGTTAGAATTATAAATTTGGATTGCTTCCTCAGTTATATCTTTCATAACCGAAATAGAATTTATTTCATTTGTCCCTCTACCAATCAAATAGCAAACTACTATATCAATCGGTTTATCCTGCTCAAGTTTAAATGGACCAATATTTAATAACATCCTTTGATCCGCCGCGTAAGAATTTACCCACCCTGATCCGAACCCACCATTAGATAAAAGATCGCCGGAATACCAATATCTTGGATCGACCATTGTACAGTTAACTCCGCCGGTAACCATTCCATATGCCCATATACAGGGATCGGGTATATTCCCCAACTTATCAAATCCAAGCATGTAATTTCTTGCCTCATAGCCTAGATTTGGATCATTTAAATTTGGGTCGCCATTAATATATCCTATAAAAGAACTTATTTGTTGATTTTTTGCCCCGGGCATTTCTGTAACACCAATTATTGGTCCATTATTAATTAATGCTGTGTCAAGTGGTGTATCAATTATATCTTCAAATATTCCGTTTGAATTATTATCAATAAAAGTTTCACCAGGAATATAAACTGCTGGTCCTTGCAAGAATGAAATTCCGATAGCTGGCGGATTTATACCATAAGAAGGATCTGGACCTGAATTATACATATATCCCGATCCTAACAACGTATCACAACCAGCAAGATCGTCACCAGATCCATCGGTTCCACCGATATCCGGATCAGCCCAACCGGAGAAATATACATCATCAAACAGTGATGAAACTGTACCTTTATTAAATATTCTATAACGAACAAAAATCATATTATCAATCGGATTACTTACGTTTTCACCCCAGGCAAAAACAGATTGATGTATCTCAATACCCATTGGCTGCTGATCATTCCATCTTCTAACCGAGCTTTCAATCCCATCATTATAAACACACCATGCTGTAACATCGCCTAAAAAATCAGGTCTATCTTCATTGTTATCCCAAGTATTGTTTCCATTTAAATCAACAGGATTATAAAGTCCATCATTATTACCATCATAAAAATCAGCTCCTTGCTCTACAGCAACTTGATATTCTTGCCAGGATGTTCCGAATGGTTGATCGGAGTTTTTAACTACATACAATTTATTTATTGGATCTATTGGAGAGCTGCCAACAATGCCCGCTTGGTAATCTGTAACTAAAGAGGAGGAAGCTGCAGCGTTTACCCAGAGCGATCCATTATTATTTCCTGAGAGAAAAAATCCACCAGAATAAAGAGCTACGATTTCATCAAAAATTCCTCCGCTTATTCCATCGATTGATGCATCAGCAAGTACACCTCTATTATCCAAAGGAAATTTAAAATTATTAACATCTACCAGGTATTTATCAATGGCATATTCTAAAGGGATAGTAAATGCATTACCGTTAAAATTTTTAACATTAAAATCATTATCTGTGATACTAAAATTATAGCTTTTAAAATCACCAAAATTGGGAAGTGACACTTCAATACCAAATATCTTATCACCAGCTAATGAGTCATTATGAATACCGTCATCAAACATAACTAATGTTTCGTAAACACCGGGTGGATCGGTGTAAGTATTTAATTCTACAGAAATAATTTCTCTATCATCGTCAACAAAGGCCCGTATAAAATAAGGCTGATTTGGATATGGTTCTTCTACCTGGTGTGTAAAAAGGTACATAAAAGGATGAACATTTAAATCGATACTAACATCGGCCAATGTTAAATAAATTTGATAATAATGATTATATGAACTAAAATCCCTCGAACTTCTTAATGAAATTATTGGTCTGCCAGACCACGTTGAGATACTGGTTATATAATCATACCCCACGTATTTTGTAAATTTATCCGTAGCGCTCCAGGTTATTCCATCATCTGTGCTTGATACAAAGTAAATGTCGGATTGATAAATGTCTGTGAATGGGGTTTCAACTTCTTGGTTGTAATAAATCCAGATTTTGCCATTCTGGTCTTTAACACCTCTTGGTCTGGATTGATCTAAAATATCATCAACTAATACTGTCCTTTCGCTCCAAGTCAATCCTGAATCAGTAGAGGTTTTGATAAACAGATCAAAACTATCCTGGGTCGAATCAGAATAAACCAATATTTCTTTGTTGGAATCAATTGCAATTATTTGCCCGGTTCTTCCTAAAACGTCAATTGTATCAGCGGGTGACCAATTCACACCATCTGAACTATTAATTCTAAAAATGCCTTTCGCATTGTCATTTTCATATGTTTCGGAAACACTATGTACAAAACTGACATTCCCATTTGCAGTAACAGAAAGTGAGGATTGAAAGACCTTCCTGCGAGCAAGTATCCCGGATCGTGTTGGCAATATTACCGGCGCTGACCAACTATTACAATAATCGTCGGAATAAACATAATAGTAAAAAGTCGAACGATACGTTACAAGAACTCTTCCCGAAGGCAGTACAACAGCATTTATATCAACATAATTTTCAGTTTCAACTATGTTTACTAATGAATCTATATTTGACCAACTATTACCTCCATCAAGACTGCGTACATATTTTATCTGGCTATTAGTTGGATCTAACCAAAACATTATTAAATTATTATTTGGCAGCCCAAGTAAAAAGGCATCATTGTTATTTTGATAATTAGCCTGATATGGAAAGTGTGTTGGCTCAACAATTTGAGCTTTACTATTTATAGAAATTAAAAATAATAACACAATTAGAACTAAAGTAGATCTCATTTTTACCTCCCGCTGAATAGAATTATTTCATTAAAATCATTTTTTTAGTTTGAACGAAAGAACCGACAGTTAATCTGTAAAAATAAATTCCACTTGAAAGGGAAGAGGCATTGAAATCAACTTCATAACTTCCAGCAGATTTGTATTCATTAACTAAAGTAGCAACTTCATTCCCAAGAACATCGTAAATTTTTAATTTTTGTTGACTGCCGACTGGAGACTGCCAACTTATCTTCGTACTTGGATTAAATGGGTTTGGATAGTTTTGGGATAATGAAAAATAATTTACAATTTCATCTATTTTACTTTCATCGACTGATAAAATAATTCCATTTTTATTAAACAAAACTACTCCATCACCAAAAGTACTTAACCAGATATTATTTTGTTTATCAATCACCATATCAGAAAAATCGTAGTTTATGCTGTCTTTATATACGGACCAGTTATTATTGCTATATTCTGCTAAACCATTTTCCCAGCAGACCCACAGATTATCTGAAATATCAATTGCTAATGCTGTTGGAAAAAATAAAGTCGAATCTGGGGCGGGATGAAAAATGAAATCACTACCATCAAATTGAACGATACCTTCCTCTGGATACCCTGTTGCATACCAGATATTACCTTTTCTATCAGCTGTCATTGTTTTTCCGATCCAAAAATGAGAATAAATTGTTTGATATGAATTCCAAATGGTTCCATTAAAACTGAATAGCGCTTTATCTGGTGAATTTTTTGATTGTGCTAATCCCCAAATTTTTCCGCTCACATCCGAGGTGACTTTATTTACAATGGGATATGGCAAGCCAGAATTTATAGTATCATAAACTGTCCAAACTAAACCATCATATTTATACAATCCATTTAATGGTGTAAAAGAATAACCAGCACCGCCCCACAAATTATTATGAATATCAATTGTTATCGGCCACATATTTCCAGTAAAGTGGTGAGTTTCCCAATCAGTTCCATTAGTTTTTATTATCCATGGTGCTTCTAAGGAGACCCAGACATAACCATTCGAATCGCCGACTACGCTAACTATATCTGAACCTAAATCCGGATATTGCAAATAAGTAGTGGGATTCACTTTATCCCATTTGGCAAGACTATGAGCGGCTAACCAGATGTTTTGGTCTTTATCAAGCCCGAGGCAATAAAAATAATCACCAGGTACAGTTGAGTTACTTGTAGTAAAAACTTCCCATTGCTGAACTTGTGAAAATGCTGGTGTATTTAATAATACTAACATTACTAACAAATATTTCTTCATAGTTATTCCTATTATTTAATTAAAATCATTTTCTTAGTTTGAACAAAAGAACCAGCAGTAAATCTATAAAAATATATTCCACTTGAAAGTTTAGAAGCATTAAATACTATTTCATAACTTCCTGCAGATTTGTATTCATTAACTAAAGTAGCAACTTCATTTCCAAGAACATCATAAATTTTTAGGGATTGATGACTGCTGACTGGAGACTGCCAACTAATTTTTGTGCTTGGGTTAAATGGGTTGGGGTAGTTTTGGTCTAATTTAAATTCAGAAATTACTATAGGCTGGTTTTTAATACTTGTAGGAATATCAGTAAAGTTAGAATTATAAATTTGGATTGCTTCTTCAGTTATATCTTTCATAACTGAAACAGAATTTAATGCACTTGAACCTCTGCCAACTAAATAACAAACAATTATCTCAATTGGTTTATCCAATTCCAATGCAAATGGACCAGAATTTACGAACATTCGATGATCAGCTGGGACACTATTTATCCAACCAACACTAGTTACAGGATTGCCTGAATATAAAAACCCTGGATCAAGAGTTGCACAATTAACACCGCCCAATACTTGACCGTAAGACCAATTACAAGGATCAACTGGCTCTCCTATACGGGTTAAACCTAACAAGTAGTTTCTTGCTTCAACAGCACTATTTGGTTCACTTAAATATGGGTCTCCACCTATAAGATGTATATAAGAACTTAATTGCTGATTTTTTGCTCCAGGAAGAAATTGAATCCCTAGAACAGGCCCATTGTTCATATATGCAGTATCAATTGGTGTATCAATTCCATCATCATATAATTCATTACCATTAATATCTACAAAGGTTTCACCGGGTATGTAAGCTGCAGGTCCTTGTAAAAACGGTATTCCAAGTGCTGGTGGATTTGTGCCATAATTAAAATCCGAACCATCATTGTAAACATAACCAGAATTTAAAAACACATCACTGCCAACTAAATCGTCTTCAGGACTACCCAAATCCGGATCTGACCAGGCAGAAAAATATACGCTATCAAATTTATTTGATACTGTACCCATATTAAAAATTCTGTATCGTACAAAAATCATATTGTCAATCGGATCAATAACATTTTCGCCCCAGGCAAAAACTGTTTGTTGTATTTCAATACCCATTGGTTGTTGATCGGAATATCTTCTCCAAGTACTTGCATCATTATAAATACACCAAGCCGAAACATCACCCAAAAAATCAGGTCTGTCTTCATTTGTATCCCAGCTATTATTACTATTTAAATCAACAGGATTATAAACTCCATTATTATCTCCATCATAAAAATCTGCGCCAAGATTAACAGCGTGGGAATAAACTTGCCAGGCCGCACCAAAAGGCGGATCTGAACTTTTAACCAAATAAAGCTTGTTGTATGGGTCTTTAGGATCACTACCGACTGGTCCTGGCATATAGTCTTCGATTAAAGAAGCAGATGCAGAAGCATTGGTCCAAACATTGCCGTTATTTAAACCGGATAGAAAAAAACCACCGGAAAAAAGTATTGTTGATTCTTCAAACAAACCGCCTTGCTGCCCATTGCTTGGAACTGCTGCAAGAATTCCTTTACTATTGATAGGAAGTTTAAAATTATTAACATCAATTAGATATGAATCAGTAGCAAACATCACCGGCACATTAACAATTCCGCCATTTAATTGAACCACATTATTATCATCATCTTCAATTGAAAAAGTATAAATAATCTCCTCACCAAAACTATTTGGAATTATAGCTGTTCCATATATTTTATCTCCGGCTAAAGAATCATAATGTAGTCCATCATCATACATTTCCAATTCGTTATATGTTGGCGGTGGATTTGTATAAGTATTTAACTTAACTGATAAGATTGATTTATCATCATCGATAAAAGCCTGCACAACGTAAGGTTGATTAGGACCGGGATTTTCTGAACTATGAAGAAATTTAAACATAAATGGCGGAACATTTGTATCTATTGAAACATCAGCTAATGTAAAATAAATCTGGAAAAACCTGCCGGAAAGGTTGAAATTTCTTGAACTTGTAAAAGAAAGAATAGGTCTGCCATTCCATAAACTTAAATTATAATTTTCATCATACCCAACATACTTTGTAAAATTTTCTGGTGCACTCCAGCTAACTCCATCATCTAAACTGGAAATAAATTTTATATTTGACTGAACAATTCCTTCAAATGGTGTTGCTTCTTGTTGAATGTAATATAGCCAGGTCTTTCCATTTGTATCTTTGATTATTCTTGGATTTGTTTGTGAAAGACTTTCTCCCACTAATAAAATTGGATCACTCCAATTAAAACCTGCATCAGTTGAAATTCTACAAAAAATATCAAAGTTATTTTCAGTAGAATCCTGGTAAACAACGATTTCTTTGGAGTTTCCAAAACTCATCATTTGTCCATTTCTTCCATCTGTTGCTATTGTATCCATTCCAGACCATGTGATACCATCCAAACTTGTGAGATTGAATAAACTTTTTGCTTCGTATAAATTATGACTACTACTTGAATAACTGTAAGTAAAGTTTATGTTATTATTTGAAGAGATTGATAGCGATGAAAAATAAACCCGTATGCGTTGTATTGCAGATGATCTCGTAGGTAAAATGATTGGCGATGACCATGATAATCCATTATCATCTGAATAAATAGCATAATATTGTGCCTGACGATAAGTTAATAATATTCTGCCTGAACTAAGCACAATCGCATTTAAATCAGTACCATATGCATTGGAAATCAAATCCATTATTATATTTTCAGCCTGCCAAATTAAACCTCCATCAGTACTTTTTGATGACTTCAGTTGGCTGTCAGTGGAGTCATACCAGAACATTATTAAATCGTTATTCGGTAAACTAAGCAAACAAGATTCATAATTGTTTTGGAAGTATTCCTGCACTGGAAATCTTGTTGGAGAAATAACTTGAGCGAAAGTTATAAACAGAATATTTAAAGAAACAAAAACAAGCCAATGATAAAGTTTCACTTGAACCTCCAACTATTAAATCTTATTTACTTAAAATCATTTTCTTAGTTTGAATAAACGAACCAGCAGTTAATCTGTAAAAATAAACTCCGCTCGAAAGGGCAGAAGCATCAAAATTCACTTCGTAAATTCCTGCAGGTTTAACTTCATCAACTAATGTTGCGACTTCATTACCAAGTACATCAAACACTTTTAATGTTTGATGACCGGCAACTGGAGACTGCCAAATAATTTTTGTGCTTGGATTAAATGGGTTGGGGAAGTTTTGGTATAAGTTATACCCAGTAACAATTGAAAAATCATCAACATCACTTACAGTTCCATTGGTAAAATTATTGTTAAAATAAGCTTGAGCATTCTGAACATAATTCCTAGTTACTGTTACCGAATTTAATGCACTGGTTCCTTGTCCAACGATATATCCAACCCAAATATCAATTGGCCTATTTACTTCGAGTGTAAATCTTCCTGAACTGATTATATTTCTTAAATCACCTTCAGAAGTATTAATCCATCCAATATTCGCAACTGGATCACCTGAGAACCACAAGTAAGGATTTACTTCTGCACAATTAACTCCACCGTTCACAGAACCAATTGTAAAATAGCAAGGGTCAATAATATTGCCTATGCGTGTTAAACCATTTAAATAATTATAGACGTCACTTTGATTTGTTGGATCATTTAATTCCGGATCTCCGCCGCGCATTAAAATACTTGCAGAAATATCTAAATTTTTTGCTCCCGGGAAAAACTCAGTACTAAATAAATTTCCTCTGCGATTATATGCTGTATCTAAAGGTGTATCAATTCCTAACTCAAAGGTGTTGTTCGAGTTGTTATCAATAAATGATTCTCCCGGAATGTATGAAATTGGTCCCTGCAGATATTTCATAAAGAATGCTGGCGGATTTGAACCATATTCATAATCATTTCCATTATTATAAATAAAACCGGAATTTACTAAAGTATCACATCCGATAAGATCATCACTTGCATCACCCAAATCCGGATCTGCATACATAGCAAAGATTACAGAATCAAGTTTATTTACAACTGTTCCTGTATTAATTAACCTGTAACGGATAAAGATTGTATTGCCAAGCGGGGCTTGAGTTGAAGCATAAGCGGCAACTGTTTGCTGAATTTCAATTCCTTTTGGTGTTACAGTATTATATATTCTTTGATTAGCAGGAACCTCATCATTATAAACACACCAGGTCATTTCATCACCAATTATAGCCGGTTTATCTTCAGATGTGTCCCAAATATTATTTCCATTTAAATCTGTTGGATTATAAATACCATCATTATTTCCGTCATAGAAATCTGCTCCGAGTGAAACAGCATTTAACCAATCTTGCCAGGATTGCCCAAAATCAGAATCAGTATTTTTAACTACGTAAATTATATTTTTGGGATCAGAAGGATCATTACCAACAGTACCCGGTAAATAATCATTAATTAGAGAAGAAGGAGCAACACCATTAGCCCAAAGAGTATCATTTGCATAACCTGCAAGTAGAAACCCGCCACTAAATAAAAAAACGTGTCCACCATATTTTCCGCCTAAACCACCAATAATAGGATTTGGATCCGGAATATTTACATAGGCTAATATTCCTTTGTTATCCATAGGTAGATTTATAGCATTTATGTTTAATCTGTATTGTGTTTGTGAAAAAACAGAACTGGAAATAAACAGTAGGACAAACAACAATTTTTTCATTTTCATACCTTTATTTAATCAAAATCATTTTCTTTGTTTGAACAAAAGAGCCAGCATTTAACCTATAAAAATATATTCCGCTGGAAAGTGAAGAGGCATTAAACTCGACCTCATAACTTCCTGCAGATTTGTACTCGTTAACCAGAGTTGCAACCTCATTTCCAAGAACATCATAAACCTTTAAGGTTTGATGACCGCTGACTGGCGACTGCCAACTTATTTTTGTATTTGGGTTAAACGGGTTTGGATAGTTTTGGAGTAAAGAAAAATTTTCAGGAATTTCATTATAATTATCTTCAACATCAGTAATACCGTAACTTATAGACCCGAATGCCAGACTATCATAAGAAATACTTCTTATTAAATCAGTTTTCTCTCTTAATATTTCGATGCTGTTTAAACCAGTATTACCATATGCTGGTATTAAAGCAATCATAACCCACTGAGTATCATTAGGCGCCATATTAAAAGGACCTGAGAAGAAAACAAATCCAGCTCCGCCCGATGTCCATGTATTATAAACCCAGCCTTCGCCAGTAATCGGATCACCTGAAAAAGGAAATGTTGTAGGTTGATTTGTTATTGGATTAATGATAGGATAACCATTAGAAGTTAAACCTCTTGCTAGATTCTGCGCATCCATCATTGATCTAACCTTTCCGGTTAGCGAATCAATGTGAGAGTCGTCTGCAATACCTCTGAACGAATTTAATTTTAAATTCTTAAAACCATTTACAACTTTTCCATTAAAAACTGCATTACTATTTGGGTCTTGAACAATTGGTCCGTACAACATAGAGTATCCAATTGCTGGAGGATGTGTCCCTTCGAAAGTCGTATCTTCTTCACTCCAGCAATAACCTAATTGTCTTAGAGTATCTATAGCAGGTCTATTTTCTAATGCCCTGAAATCTATGTCTGACCAAAAACCAATAAATGCCGAATCGATTTGATAAATACTTTTATTAATAAACTCATATTCCATAAACACTACGTTAGAAAATATATCCGTAAAATCATTTTCATTTCCGTTTCGAGAGAATATGGTTTCATGAATTTCTATTGGTGAGGTTTTTAAAGGCTCATTCCAGTTGGTTTGAATAGCGGTACTATCCAAACTATTAAACAATGTCCAAAGAGTCTGATCGCCTTTAATTAATGGATTTCCATTTTCATCTATAGGTGCACCAAAATCCGTTGGCCATTCAGCGTAATCCGGATTCGTCTGATCATCTCCTTTAGAAATTTTGTAAACTCTGTAACGAAGTGAATCTTCTGGATTGATCAGCATCGCAGCTTGATTTTGAATTATTGGCCCCGGAGAATAATTCCAACAACTAAACCATTGAACAATTGATAAGATAGGTTCGCCATTTATTTTTCCGATAAACCAAGGTCCCTGATCATATATAATCAGATTGGATGTACCTAATGGAAGGCTAATCCAACGTGATCGCATACTTCCTTGATTGGAGACCACGGTTTCGAGATTATTTACATTTAAAGAATCAAAATCAAAAAAAGTTAACCAGTTTTCAGAAACTTGAGAATGTAAATTAGAAAACTGTGTTATCCATAATAGAATAATTATTATAGATCTTTTCATAAGAGCCCCTAGAGAAGTGAAATATTAAACCCATTAGTTAAAAGAACTAATCAAAAGTATAATAAACAGTTGCTAAAGTCAAACAATAAATTGAAGAGAAAATTAACAGAGTATAGCGGTACGTAATAAAAATTGTTACAACAGTTTTCTAATAATTTTATTGGATTAGCTAACGTAAGTGATTAGTTTTGTAACTAAAATTTTAATTCTATCAACAGAGGAGGAAATTCTGTGGTAATTTCAGTTCCAAAAGAAATAATGGCCGGTGAAAATCGCGTAGCCTGCGTACCGGATGTTGTTCCTAAACTTATTAAGGCGGGATACGAAGTTCAAATTGAAAAAGATGCCGGATTTAATGCCGGATTTACAAATGAACAGTATCAAAAAGCTGGGGCAAAAATTATTGATTCCTTAACAGATCTTTACGCTAATGCTGATCTGGTTTTTAAAGTTCAGCGTCCGATTGATCATCCAAATGCAGGAAAAAATGAAATTGATTTAATGAAGAAGGGAACACTATTAATCTCTTTTGTCTACATACTTCATTACACAGATATTGCAAAGAAATGTGCTGAAAAAGGAATCGATCTAATTTCTATGGATATGATTCCAAGAACTACGCTTGCGCAAAAGATGGACGTCTTAAGTTCGCAGGCAAACATTGCAGGTTATAAAAGCGTATTGATGGCTGCCAATGAACTTGGAAAAATCTTTCCGTTAATGATGACCGCTGCCGGAACAATCTCTCCTGCAAAAGTTGTAATAATGGGTGCTGGAGTTGCTGGTTTGCAGGCTCTTGGTACAGCAAAAGATTAGGCGCTGTTGTAGAGGTTTCTGATATCAGAACAGCGGTAAAAGAGGAAGTTCAAAGTCTTGGTGGCAGATTTATAGAAGTTGAAGGCGCTGAAGATATGCAGGATGCTGGCGGTTATGCTAAAGAAGCAACACCCGAATTTCTACAAAAACAAAAAGAGACAATTTTCAAACACGTTACTGAAGCTGATATTGTTATTACAACTGCACTTGTTCCAGGTAAAAAAGCTCCTATTCTTGTTTCGGAAGAAATGGTTAAGCATATGCGTCCGGGTAGTGTTGTACTTGATATGGCAACTGAGTTTGGCGGAAATTGTGAAATAAGTGAGCGAGGTAAAACCATTAAAAAACATAGCGTATCAATAATCGGCGAAGCAAATTTACCAAGCCTTGTTCCTACTCACTCAAGTGAAATGTATTCCAAAAATATTCTCAGTCTTATTCAGCATATAGGCAAAGAAGGAACAGTTACATTAAAGCTTGAAGATGAAATTGTTAAAGGATCGTTAATTACTCACAATGGTGAAGTGATAAATCAAAGAGTTAAAGATCTTCTTAAATAAGTTTATTATAATGAAAAATTAAAGGTTAACAATGGATTATATATTTTTAATGCACGTGTACGTTTTTGCACTTGCAATTTTTGTGGGTTTTGAACTCATCACAAAAGTACCCCCAACGTTGCATACGCCACTTATGTCAGGCTCAAATGCAATATCAGGAATTACAATTGTTGGTGCGATTTTAAGTGCAGGACTTGAGCAATTTACAATCAGTACAATTCTTGGATTGATTGCAGTTGCATTCGCCATGATTAATGTAATTGGCGGATTTCTTGTTACTGATCGCATGTTAAAAATGTTTAAAAAGAAGTGAGTTGAAAAATGAAAATAGTTATAGAAATCACATATCTGGTCGCTTCAATTTTCTTCATCTTCGGAATTAAATTTCTTGGATCACCAAAGACTGCAAGAAAAGGAAATCTTTATGCTGCAATAGGAATGTTCCTTGCAATTGCGGCAACTTTGTTCGATCAGCAAGTTCTTACCTTTGAATGGATAATTATCGGAACAATCATTGGGTCTGTTGTTGGTCTGGTTATGGCAATTAAAACTCCAATGACCGGAATGCCGCAAATGGTTGGAATGTTAAACGGATTCGGCGGCGGTGCTTCAATATTAGTTGCGCTTTCAGAATACTTTAAGAAAAATCCAAATTACCCGGTTGATACGGGTTTACCTTTTAATCTTCCAATTGATCAGGGAGTTGCAATTATTCTTAGTATCCTGATAGGCGGTGTTACTTTTACCGGATCAATGATTGCTTTTGGAAAGTTACAAGGAATTGTAACCGGAAAAGTTGTTAAGTATCCAATGCAGCACCCATTGAATGCATTATTGTTTTTAGGTGTTCTTGCTGCGGGTGTTTATGTTGTGATGTTTCCGGCAATGATAAACATTGTTTTATTAATTACTGCCGTGTCATTAATACTTGGAGTTTTATTAGTTCTTCCAATCGGTGGTGCTGATATGCCTGTTGCAATATCTTTACTAAACTCTTATTCGGGTTTAGCCGGATCGATGACCGGATTTGTGTTAGGAAATAATGTTTTGATTATTGCAGGCGCTCTTGTTGGTGCATCCGGAATAATCTTAACAATGATTATGTGCAAAGGTATGAATCGCTCGCTTATGAATGTTGTTCTTGGCGGATGGGCAAATGCGGGATCTGCAGCCGTTTCATCTACAACTTCTCCAAAAGGCGATGTTAAGTCAATCGATTCTGAAGAACTTGCGATGTTGCTGGATTCTGTAAGCAGTGTAATTATTGTTCCAGGTTACGGAATGGCTGTTGGACAAGCACAGCACGCTGTACGCGATCTTGTTAACATTTTAGAAAAGAAAAATATTAAAGTTCGATTTGCAATTCATCCTGTTGCTGGTAGAATGCCCGGACATATGAACGTGTTACTCGCAGAAGCACAAGTTCCGTACGATCAATTGCTTGCGATGGAAGATATTAATGATGATTTTAATAATACAGATGTTGTAATTGTTATTGGTGCAAATGATGTTGTAAATCCTGCTGCGCGTCACGATCAAAGCAGTCCGATTTTTGGAATGCCAATTCTAAATGTTGATTATGCAAAGACAGTTATAATAAACAAACGTTCTATGAACGCTGGTTATGCAGGAATTGATAACGAATTATTCTTCTATCCAAATGCACTTATGTATTTTGGCGATTCTAAAGATGCAATTACAAAATTGAATAATGAGATAAAGAATCTATAAAATTAATTAAGATTCTCATTCCGGGCTTGCCCAGGAATCTTTTAACCCCAATCAATAATCTTGGTTGGGGATTTTTATTTCCACAAACTACTCTGTTTAACATCAGTTATAAGGCTTATATTTGCAGTACAAATTTATATTCATCTAAGGGTAATCATTGAAAAAATTATTTGTTTTGCTTCTCGTTCTTCAATCCACCGTAATGTTTTCACAGGAAATAGTAATAAAATCTTTAAAAACATTTACGAGCAAAGACGTTAATGCAGTTCCTGTTTTATCTTCTCCACTCGATTTATTGATAATTGATTTTGATGTTCAAATCAGATTTTCCACCAAGCATTCATATTATTTTTAAGTTTTGTGATAGAAACTGGAATCCAACTGATAATATTTTTCTTTCAAACCAGGGGAAGAACACATCTTACACCCTAAATTATTTTACACTTCCAACAACAGTGGAAGAAGCAAAATATCACTACACAAATACTTTTCCTGATAAAGATGGTTATGTAGAGTTTCCCTTTTCCGGCAAGTGGAAGTTTTTTATTGTGGATTCACAAAATCCAAATTTAGTTTTTGCAGAAGGAAAGTTTTTTGTTATAAAAGCTGATGTTCATCTTAAAGTGGAATCGAAACGAGAGACATTGGATGATAAAACGTATTTTCCACCTCAACTTGGACACACAAATTGGATAACCGCTGAAGCTGTCCCGAACGAAAATTATTTCCCATTTTTTGTTGATGAATTAGAAATCGTTCAGAATCATTTAATGAACTATCCAATTAAAGTTTTGCGTAACTCAACAGACGTAAATAGAGTTTTTGAATGGGATGGCGGATCAAAATTAAAGTTTATTGCTAAAGATGTTCGTCCGGGTAAAGAGTACAGGCAAACAAATTTAACAGATATAAATATTTACAACTCTAAAAATGTAAAAGCACAATTTGATGGAATTGAATACAGCAGATTTTTATTGCAGAGCAGAAATGATGATAACGGCGGTTTTACTTTAAAATCTCCAAAAGATATCAACTCAACTTATATGAATGTAAAATTTGAAGTTAAGCCGCCCGCAGAAGTTTATGGTGATGTTTATTTGGTAGGTGCTTTTAATGATTGGCAGTTATCAGAAAACAGTAAAATGAATTTCAATGGTGATCATTTTGAACTTACTTTGCAGTTGAAACGCGGTATTTATGATTATCAATACGTTGTTGTAAACGGTGATTATAATGATCTTACAAATCAGGATTGGTATATTTTAGAGGGCAACGATTGGCAAACTTCTAATGAATATAATATAATTTTGTGGTATCGAGATCAGGAATATGGCGGTTACGATCGAATAATTGGTTATTCAAAAATTAATACTAGATAAAAATTGAGATGAAAATTATGGAAAAACTTTCTATCGGTGTAATCGGTGTTGGACATTTAGGCAAACTTCATTCAAAAATGTTTAAGCAAATAGAGAATTGTGAATTCGTTGGAGTTTTTGATTCAAATCCGGATCAGGCAAAATTAGTTGCTGATGAATTTGTTGTGCAGTCATTCAATTCAATTGATGAACTGCTTTCCAAAGTTAACGCAGTTTCAATAGCCGCAACAACAAGTGCACATTATGAGGTTACAAAAAAATGTTTTGAAAAAAATATTCACGTATTTGTTGAAAAACCTATCACAGCAACAATAGAGCAGGGAGAAGAGTTAGTAAAGATTGCGAAAGAGAAGAAATTAAAATTCCAGGTAGGTCATATAGAAAGATTCAATCCTGGTTTACTATCTCTTGAATCATTTATCTCTGATCCAATGTTTATTCAATCCGATAGGCTTTCACAATTTAATCCTCGCGGAACTGATGTTGCTGTAGTATTAGATTTAATGATCCACGACATCGATATTATTTTAAGTTTCATTAAAAGCGACGTTAAACAGATTGATGCAAACGGTGTTGCGGTTGTATCAGATCACATTGATATTGCAAATGCCAGAATACAATTTGAAAACGGTGCGGTTGCAAATGTAACTGCAAGCAGAATTTCGCAAAAGAAAATGAGAAAGATGCGCATCTTCCAAAAAGATCACTATATTTCTTTAGATTTTGTTACCGGTGCATCAGAGGTTTATCGGTTGCAGCCTGTGGATGAACCTGCACTTCCAACTTCAATTTCGTTTGGTGAAATTGGTGTTGGTGATAAGAAGAAAAGATTGATTTATGAACAACCGGAATCAAAAGAAGTAAATGCACTAAACTATGAATTGCAGCTTTTTGTAGATTCCGTTTTGAATGACAAAAAAATTGTCGTTTCCGGTGAAGACGGCTTGCGCGCTTTAAAAGTTGCAGAAATTATTATTCAAAAAATCGAACAGTCAAAAGGAGCATTAAGATGAAAAAACTATTTTCAATTACATTACTACTTGCACTTGTTATTTCAGGAATTCAATGCAGTGTATATGAAACATTAACCAATCTTTCACGTCTTCAATTTAAAGTAGGTGCTGTTAATGGATTTCAAATAAACGGTATTCCTGTTTCAGGTAAATCAAAGCTTTCAGATTTTAATCCACTTGATTTACTAAAACTAACAACTGGATTTGCTCAAGGCTCATTACCGGCTTCATTTGTTCTAAATGTTGATGCAAAAAACCCAAATGATGGAACAGGCGGCTATAAAAAATCTGATGCTACATTGCAGAATTTTAAATGGAGATTATTTCTTGATGATAAAGAAACTATTTCAGGTGAACTTGCTCAACCATTAGTTGTGCCAGGCACAGGCGAAGTAACATCAATCCCGCTAACAATAAACATAGATCTAATGAAATTCTTTAAAGAAAAAGGATACGAAAGCATCATTAGTCTTGCTTTGGCACTTGGAGGTACACAAGGTTCATCTTCAAAAATAACTTTATTTGCAACTCCAACCGTTAGTTCACCTTTAGGTAACATTACATATCCGGGAGAACTAAAATTAGTTGATACTCAGTTTTCTAAATAAACATTTATAGGAATTCTTTATGGCTAAATCTGTAAAATATGCTATTGGTGTTGATTTAGGCGGCACAAATATTAAAATAGGAATTGTATCGGAGAAAGGTAAACTAGTTAAAAATATTTTCGTAAAAACTGAAGCTGATTGTGGACCCAAAAAGGTTATTTCCAATATTGTTAAAGGTGTTGAATTAATTTTAGTTAAGAGTAAGTATAAAATTCAGGGAATTGGTATCGGGTGTCCAGGCGTTGTTTCAATTAAAAAAGGAATTGTTGAAAACGCACCAAACTTGCCTGGATGGAAAAATGTAAGACTTGGTCCAATCCTAAAAGATAAATTTGGGTACAAAACACATCTTGAAAATGACGCAAACGCTGCAGCAATTGGTGAATTGATTTTTGGCGCCGGTAGGAAAATGGATTCTTTTGTAATGGTAACACTAGGCACTGGTGTTGGCGGTGGAATTGTTTTCAATAAAAAAATATTTCGAGGTGAGTTTGGTGCTGCTGGTGAAATCGGTCATATTTCTATTGATATGAACGGACAAAAATGTAATTGTGGTTCCTTTGGTTGCATTGAGGCTTATGCCGGCAACTCTTATTTAAAAGAGCTAGTTAGAAGCGAGTTAAAAAATTATCCTGATTCAAAAGTGTGGCAATTAATTGATAATGACCCTTCAAATGTTTCACCAAGAATTATTCAGGCTGCAGCAGAAAAAAAAGATGCTTATGCAAGGTTTGTAATTGAACGAATGGGTAAACAACTCGGCGCTGCTCTTGCCTCACTGAGCAACTCGCTTGATATCAGCACTTTTATAATTGGTGGCGGTGTTGCAGGTTTTGGTAAACCTTTGTTTGATTCAACACGCTTAACAATTACTGAGAGAGTTTTATTACCTTTGCGCCCTAGAGTTTTAGTTATACCTGCTAAGCTGCAAAACGAAGCTGGAATTAAAGGTGCTTCATCATTAGTATTTTATCATAATTAGATTTTTCTGTTTAAAATTTTCTTTTAATGAAAAGTAATCTCAACATAGTTTTTCAATTAATCCTTACAATCAATTTTTTGCAGGCAATTGCATTTGCTCAGCAAACAGATTCACTTTTTATTTCATCTGATTCATTATTCACATCTAACGATTCTCTTCAAGTTGATAAACCTAAAGGTAAAACTTTTGATGTTGATACTACTGTATTTGCGTCATCTAAAGATTCTTTAATCTTTTTAGTAAAAAATAAAAAGATGAAGATTTATGGTGAAGGAAACATAAGTTATAAATCCACAGAAATTAAAAGCGCAAATATCTTTATTGATTTTAATAGCAATGAAATTGATGCTGAAGGTATCCCTTCAGATTCTTTACCTGAAAATCTTATTGGGACCCCAATCTTAAAAGAGGGAACAGAGGTTTACGAAGGTAAGACGATGAAGTATAATTTTAAATCAGGTCGTGGATTACTATCACTTGTAAAAACTGAAATGGATGGTTCATACTACACTGGTAATAAAATTAATAAAGTTGATAAAGAAACTTATTTTATTGAAGATGGTATGTTTACCACTTGCGATGATACTACTTGCCCGCATTATTATTTTACAGCAAACAAAATGAAAGTAATTCATAAAGAACAGCTAGTTGCAGAATGGATTTTTATAAATTTTGGTGGTGTTCCGTTGCCTATCCCACTGCCATTTGCTGTTTTTCCAATAGAATCAGGAAGAAGATCAGGAATTATTCCGCCCACATATGGTAGTGATGGAAGATTAGGAACGTACTTTTCTCGCTTTGGATATTTTTGGGCAATAAATGATTACCTGGATTTAAATCTTACAGCGGATTACTACACACGCGGCAGTTATAGATTGGATAGCAGATTTAGGTACACTAAACGATACGATTATTCCGGCAATTTTACTGCGAGTTATGGTAAATATCTTTCTGGAGAATCAACAGACCCCAATGCTTCTGAAAATCTAGAGTGGAGTTTGAGATGGAATCATAACCAATCTATTACTCCAACATCAAGGTTTGATGCTAAATTAGAATTTGTATCAGGTTCAAATATCAATAGAAACATAAATAACATTAACGAGGTGTTAAGAAATCAAGCTATATCTAATGCAACATATTTCAAGCAGTGGGAAGAATCAGGAAATAGTCTGTCATTAAGTTATTCACGCACTCAAAATTTTGAGAACAATAATATTTCAGAAATTCTACCAAATCTTAATTTCTCTCTTGCTCAAAGTTATCCATTTAGAGATAACACAGGCGTGCAGGAGTGGTACGAATCGTTTGGTTATAGTTATTCAGGTCAGTTTCAAAATAATAGAAATAAGGTTAACGGAGATTTAAAAACTAGAGGTGGAATTCAACATAATATCAATGCTTCGCTGTCACCAAAAATCGGTTACTTTAGTATATCCCCAAGTTTTAGATATAATGAAAGCTGGTACAACAAACAGATTACAAGATTTACAGCTACAGATGATACCGGCGCTTATTTTATTAAAACGGATGATGTAAAAAAAATAGACCAGGTAAGAACTTTTTCGATGGGTGTTTCTGCTTCTACAAAATTTTACGGTATGTTTAATATTAACTCATTGGGTATTAATGCAATTAGACATATTGTTACACCTTCACTCAGCTATAACTATGCTCCGGATTTTTCAACTCCTTTTTGGGGATACTATGATTCATATACAGATTCAGCCGGAAAAGTGGTTGAGTACAGCAAATTTGAACAAGAAATATTTGGCAATCCTTCAAATCAGGAATCACAAAGCATAAGTTTCTCTATTGGTAACCAGTTTGAAATGAAAACGAATGTTGATCCAAACGATACAACTTCTAAGGAAAATAAATTTCAGTTGTTAAACTTGAATGCTTCGATGGGATACAACTTTGCCGGAAAGTCTTTTAAGCTTTCTGATTTGAATTTAAGCTATCGTACTCAAATTGGAAGTCTATTGAGTTTCTCAGGTAGTTCAACTTTTTCTCCATATGATTATGATGAAAATAATAGGATTGACAGATATTTAGTAAGTAACGGCAAAGGATTATTAAGATTAACAAATACCAATTTTTCAGTTTCACTTTCGTTTTCCGGTGATAAGATTTCTTCATCTGAATCTGACAATCGCACAACTGTTCAACAGGACCAATATTTGCAGGCTTCTGAGCGCAGTATTTATCAAGGTTTGTATAATGATAGAGAGGCTGATTTTTCTATTCCCTGGGATATTTCACTTAATTACTATTATAATTTATCAAGACCAATTCCAACTCAAGAAAATACATCTTCTAACGTAAGTGGAAGTTTAAATTTTAATTTAACGCCCAAATGGAAATTTTCTGTAACAGGTAGTTACGATCTTAAACAAAAAGAATTTTCTGCTCCACAGATTAGAATCTCCCGGGATCTTCATTGCTGGACAATGAGTTTTACTTGGAATCCAATTGGCTTGTATAGAGGATATAATTTTGAAATAAGAGTTAAGGCCCCTCAGTTACAGGATCTAAAAATTACCAAGCGCGATCAATTTTATGATGGTAGATAATTTTGCTTAGCTATATAATTGATGGAAATAATCTTATTGGGAAAATCCCTCTTTTAAAGAACCTCCAAAATAAAGACAAGCAGTCATCCCGCGAAAAACTTACTTATATGCTGGATCGTTTCTTTATCTCAAAAAAAGCAAATGTAACTTTACATTTAGACGGACATCCAAATGAAAAAATAAATTCATCTAAAATGAAAATAATTTATTCCGAAAATCTATCAGCGGATGAAAGAATTAAAAGACAAATATCCTACTCAAAATCACCACGTAATATTATAGTAATAACTTCAGACTCAAATCTTGCCCAGTTTGCCAAAGTTTGTTCTGCAACCGTCATTTCAAGCGAAGAATTTGCCGCTGAGATTCAAAAGAGTTCTTCAAATGCAGATGAAGATGCTAAAATTAAATCTATGGACAATATAGAAGAGTTTAAAAGACTCTTTGGAGTTGATGATAAATAGATTTTTTTTCCTGGATTCTAAGGTTTTTTAAATAAAAATACTTATTATTTAATTAGCGTTTAACGTAATTAACTAATCATCATATTAGGAGGTACAGTGAAATCTAGTTCTACAACAATACCAATCAATTTGTTTTTTGGGGTGATTGCTGCTTTAATTATTTCTACTAGTCTGTTCGCGCAGATTGATAACCCTTTAACCGATCATGTGCCATTAGAGTATATCGATTATATCAAAGGCTATCAAAGTGATGCTTCTGATGCAGTTGTTACTGATGGTTCGGGTTATGATAATTTTAATTTAGGGACAGCGTTTGCTGAACCACACTTAGTACAAAATCCAAATAATCCATTGCAATACTTTACCTCATTTAATACTAATACTGCATATCGTACTAATGATGCGTTTAATTGGTTAGTCAGTGCACCACCTTTTGGCGCTTCTACCTATGGTGATCCTGTAAATGCATATGATAGTTTGGGCAATTTATTTTATGAAAATATGTCCGGTTCCGGTACTATTCAAAACTGTAGAGTAATAAGATCAACGGACAATGGAACAACATGGGGCACTTCAGTTATTGCTGTTTTAGGAAATGATAAAAACTGGATTGCTGCAGATCAAACTTCTGGACCCTATGCAAATTATTTATATACAACAATGACAAATAGTGGTACCGGCAGTTTTTACAGAAGCACAGATAATGGTGCCACTTTTACAAGCACTACTTCATTTTCAACTCAAGCACTTCCAGGAATGATGGTAGCAGTAGGACCAAACGTAGTCGGCGGAGACGTAGCAGGAGGTTGTGTTTATGTAGTCACAAACTCCGGTAGTTCTTTTGCATCTACTTATACTTTTTATGTTTCAACCAACGGAGGAACATCATTTACGTTGAAATCGGCGCAGAACTTTGCAGGCTATGTAGGTCTAAATGTTGGTGGTAGAAACTCTGTTGAAAATATGAGAACAAGACCTTATCCATTTATTACTGCTGATAACAGCTACGGATCAAATAGAGGCAGATTATATTTGGTATATGCTTCTAATACACCTGCCGGAGATGGAAATAAACCGGATATTTTTTGTAGATATTCCAATGATCAAGGCGCAACATGGTCTTCTCCTGTTGTTATCAATGATGACGCAAATACAACTGCAAATCATCAATGGCATCCTTCAACTTGGTGTGATAAAACATCAGGCAGATTATTTGTTAAATGGATGGATACAAGAGATACTCCAACAAGCGACAGCGCTCATATTTATGCAAGTTACTCTGATGATGGAGGTTTAACCTGGGCTGAAAATCAAAGAATAACTACTGCTAAGATGAAAATTAATTGCTCTACCTGTGGCGGCGGCGGAACACCTCGTTATCAAGGCGATTATGATGCTATAACTGCAATTGATAATCAATCACTTATGGTTTGGACTGATTTTAGAGCAGGATCATTTGGCAGCTACGTTAGTTTTTTCCCGGATTATGCTATGCAGGTATCTCCTGCCTTAGATAGTATCGGAAATGAATTAGATTCTGTTATTTACAATGTTAGTATTCCAAGTGTAAAACTATATGATACCGATGTTACGTTCTCGGCTACTGTTAGTCCAACACCTGCAGCAGGTAATATCAATATTAGTTTTCCAGGTGGTAATACTTTATCAACTTTTCCGGGCAGCGTGGATATGAAAGTAACTACAAGTGGAAACGTTTCTGTTGGAACTTATACAATTACTATTGTTGGTAATGGTCCAAATGGAACTCCAATTCATAAACGAACTGTATCACTAGTTGTTGGATTAGTTATACCAGTAGAGCTAACAGCTTTTAACGCTTCAGTTAATAAAAACGATGTTGTTCTTAACTGGACGACTGCAACAGAATTAAATAACCTAGGATTTGAAATACAAAGAAAAGGTAAAGATGATTCCTATCAATCAGTAGCATTTATAAGTGGTAAAGGTACAACAACCGAAATAAATGAATATTCCTTTACTGATAAAACTGTTGATGCCGGAAGTTACACTTACAGGTTAATGCAAAAAGATTTTGATGGAACTTTTGCATACTCACAAGAAGTTGAAGTTGAAATTAATCTGCCATTGGATTATTCTCTTGATCAGAATTATCCAAATCCATTTAACCCTACTACAATAATTCGTTATGCAATTCCTGCAGATGATTTTGTAAGCATTAAATTATATGATGTACTAGGAAATGAAGTTACAACATTGGTTAATGAGCAGAAACAAGCTGGCAGATATGAGATGTTATTTAATGCATCTAATATTGCAAGTGGAGTTTATTATTACCAGATCAATTCTGGATCATTTACTCAAACAAGAAAACTTGTTTTAATGAAGTAATTGTCTCGTAGCTCAGGTCTTACGGCCTGAGCTTTTTTTATTGTACAAAATCTGTTAAAAACAAAAAATCCCTCATATGAGGGATTTTTTTTGTGGGCGCTCAGGGATTCGAACCCCGGACCCTCTGCTTGTAAGGCAGATGCTCTAAACCAACTGAGCTAAGCGCCCAAATTTTAGGATAATATCATTAAAATTTGGTGGACAAATATGCGGTTTTTCCAAAATAAAACCAAACAAACCTATAAGATTTTAGACTAAATATGAAGTATTTATTGGTTTTATTTTGGATGATAGTGAACCTAAAAGTTAAAAATAAGTGATGATGGGAGATTTAATTTTGTAGCAAATACAGAGGATTGATAGTCAATTTTTTAAAAATATATTTATTGCTTCTTGGGGTAGTCAATAAACAATCGTTTGCAGCTGTTTCCTTTCATATCTAGCCAAGAATTATTAAATGAAAACCCTACTATTCCAGTTGTCGGAATATTGTCAATGAATATATCTCCTAAAAAATTTGCTAAATTTGTTATACCGGGGTTATGGCAAACAATCATTGCCTTTATATTGTTTTCATTTATTTGATTAACAATCTGCAGGATCGTACCGCTGGATGCTAAATATAACTTATCTATGTAAGTTATATCTTTATTGTAATTAAGAACATTTGCAAAAATTTCAGCTGTTTCGGTTGTCCTTTTTGAGCTGCTGGAAATAATTAAATCAAGTTCAACGTTTCTCTCTTTAAATCGTGCTGCCATAACCGGGGCATCTTTTATTCCGCGCCTATTCAATGGCCTATCAAAATCCTCCAGATTTGGATTCTTCCAACTTGATTTAGCATGTCTTAAAAGAAATAGCTTTTTCACAATCACCTTAAAGTTTAACTCATCACAACTGTGATAATTATCACCCTTTATTCAAGCCTATTAGACTACTTTTGCTTCGAAAAACTGCATCAACAAAATATTAAAAGTGGTATCAATAATATTTATAGAATCAAGGAATTAATAGTGTTCAAAAGTAATATGTTAATATTAGTTGAGCAATACGTGCTAGAATTGTTTTCAAAAAAAAGCGATGCTGAAAACCTATACCACAATTTGCTGCACACTACTGAGGTCGTTGAAGTTTCAAATCAAATTGCTGATAAAGAAAATTTATCAGATGAGGATAAGGAGATACTCTTAATCGCAGCATGGTTTCATGATACTGGATATTTTCATTGTTGTAATGGGCATGAGGATCAAGGCGCGGAATATGCTATAGACTTTTTAATTAAAGAAAATTATCCCAAACCAAAATTGGATAAAGTAGTTAACTGCATTAAGGCTACTAAAATTCCACATGACCCAAAAAACAAGTTGGAACAGATAATTTGTGATGCCGATTTGCAGCATCTTGGCATGACTGATCTTGAGCAGAAAGGAGAAGTATTAAGAAAAGAATTTGAGATAAAAGGCATTAAAAAACTAAATGATATTGAGTGGTTAAAATCCTCGATTGAGTTTTTATCTTGCCATAAATTCTTTACAGATTGTGCAATCAAAATGTTTGGACATCAAAAAAAGATTAATCAAACAGAAATGGAAAAAAAACTGAAGGAACTTGAATCTGCAAACAATAAGTGAATATGCTAATTTTTAAGTAAGAATGTTAGGGGAATTAAATTTCTAATAATTGAAGAGAATTAAAACCCGAAGTTAATTTATAACTCCGGGTTTATTAAAATTATTCCAAAGTAATTTTTGAGTTTTCTAAAAGTACATTGTAAAAATATCCCGAACCAAAATCTTTATCTTTAATAACTTTTCCCTCAGCTATGATTGTTGAACCAACCTTTACAGATTGACCTGTAGTGATCAACAAATCATGAGTATCCTTAGCACCCGTACCATCCTGAATATGAACCCAATTGGTACCCATTATGTTTTCATTGACTTTAACAACTTTACCACGAACTTTAACATTTTTGAATTCCAAAGTAGTTTTTTTATTATAAATCTGTTCAACAGTATAACCATCTTTTACAGGCTCAACTTTTATAGATTCATCTTTACCTGGTACTACGTTTTGATGAGGCATTTTTAACTCTTCTTTACTTTCACTTTTCCTCGCATCATCAACAAATAATATTGATTCAAAAGTTCTATTTAATGATTCACTTTTAAAGTCTTTCATTTCCATCGATTTAGAAAAAATAATATATTCACCTGGATTTATTTCCATTTTATTTACTGCAACCCAATAATCGTTATCATTTTCTTTAACTCTTAAATAAGTATAATTGTTGGCATCAATTTTTTCCTCAACAAGTACGTTATGCATACCGGCTGAAACATCAGTATTTGTCATCTGAGTTTGATCTTGATTACTATTTTCTGGTTGCTCTTTTTCACCACATGCTGTAAACAATATAAATACTGATATAAATAAAAAACCAACTAATGTTTTAATCATTTCTTCACCTTATTTTGTATAAAAATTTTCGTAAAGATAGTAAAGAATTTTATGATATTTGAGCCAGAAATAAACTCTATTCCGAATTAATTTCAATTAAAAACTTGGATATACGTATTATGTTATATAATTTTTCGAAAAAATTTAGACTATAAATGATAAATAAAATGTTCTCCGTTACTTTCTCTGTACTTCTGATAACTTTCTCAAGTTACGGCCAGTCATCCTGGGAAAAAATTAAAACTCCGACCGATTTTAATTTACTAAGGGTTGTCTATCTTGATTCACTGCATTGCTGGGTAGCTGGAGATAGCGGTGTTATCATTTTTTCAAGCGACCAAGGTTTAAATTGGCAAATTCAGAATTCTGGAGTTTCAAACTACATTAATGATATTTTTTTCCTAAATGATAATTTAGGATGGGCTGTTGCTTTTGAACTGGATGGTTTTAATATCAGAAGTAAGATTTTAATTACAAGCGATGGTGGAAATACCTGGGAGAAGAATGACTATCGCCACCTGAATATCATAATGACAACAATTTTCTTTAATGATTCTTTAAATGGTTGGATTGCCGGGCAGCCATTTGATTTATCATTTACTGATGATGGTGGTTTAAATTGGAATCCTGCAAACGTTGATACTGGTGCTTTTTCTAATTTCCCAATTAGTAAAATAAAGTTTTCTTCGTCCCAATATGGATTTGCAGCTGGAGGCGCAGTAGATGTAGCAGGAGTTGTTTGGCGTTATAATAATTCTGCTAACCTTTGGAAAGCATACGGAATTGCACCAGACAGATTTGATGATTTTATTTTTATCGATTCAACTACTACCCTTACATTAACCGCAGATATTGAACGGCTTTATCCTATTGGTGTTCTAAATTTTGATGTTAAGCAAAGTTTTTGGAATTACACTGAATTGAACAAATATGGCAGAGTAACATCAATATCCCGTAGAACTGAAAATGAGTATTGGTGCACGCTTGGATGCGATTCTAGTTTTCTGGTAAGTTTTGATAACTTAAATACTTGGGAATTTGTGCCAACTAAAGATTCAATTTGTATAAATGCAATTGCCTTTGGGGATTCTCTTCATGGTATCGCAGTTGGACAAGAAGGCAATATTTTTAGATATATCCCCGATAAACCGGTAAACATAGAAAATTTGAAAGTCGAACTACCGAATTCATTTGTGCTCGATCAAAACTACCCAAACCCTTTTAACCCAAGTACTAGTATTCAGTATGCAATAAGTAGTAGGCAATTTGTTACTCTAATAGTTTATGATGCTCTTGGTAAAGAAATTGCAACTCTAGTTAACGAAGAAAAACCTGCCGGAAGTTATGAAGTTCAATTCTATCCTGAATCCAGCATCAAGAATCCGGCATCCGGAGTATATTTCTACCAGTTAAGAGTAGGTGATTTTGTTGAAACAAGAAAGATGATTCTGCTTAAATAAAATTACTTAAGCAGCATCATTGGTTTTGTTTGTGTTAATCCATTTGCAGTAAGTGCATAAAAATATACGCCGCTTGAAAGTTTATAACTTGCAGCATCAAATTTTATTTTATGATTGCCAGCGGTCTTAGGTTCATCAATTAGAGTAGCTATTTCTTTCCCAGTTAAATCATATACTTTAACTAAAACATCCGAATTGTAAGGTAAACTAAATTCTATATTAGTAGTCGGGTTAAATGGATTAGGATAATTCTGTTTTAGATTGAATTCCACAGGAATAGAAGAAAAGTTTTCAGCATCTACTCCAACAGATAAAATCTCAATGGGAACTGACCATATTTGATATACACCACTTGAATTATCCATCCAAACGGGAAAAAGTTTATTACCAACTGAAGTAATGTCAATATTATCACCCATATAACCCTGGCCTAAGCCGCCAATAGCAATAGGTTTAAAGTTATGATCACTGATTTCGTATTCATTCCAGGTATTTCCGGTATCTGTTGATCTGGCAAGAAAAACGCCTGAAGAATCATTAGTTGTATTTCTATCATCATAAAAAATTATGTTTACCCCACCAAGATCATCCACAGTAATGCCGGAAAAAAATTGTGTTTTGCCATTATTAGGCGCATCCTGATTAACTCTAATTGCAGAAGACCATGTTTGTCCTCCGTCGCTGGATTTTCTTAAAATAATGTCAGGATCACTACCGGCAGGAAAAAGATTTTTTTGAGATGTAACAATATAAATTGTTCCTCTTGTTGCAGTATTTGAGAGATCAACAGCCATTCTTGGTAAACCATTAACTCTTATACTCTGCTTATCTGTTAAAATCCCTACAATACCATTCATTGGAAAAATGTTTTCATTAATACTCCAGTTATCTCCACCATTAGTGGAAGAAGCAAAGCCAACAAAAATTTCAGTATAGGGAGAAGCACTTGATACACCCGCCCAACATACATAAACTTGATTATTGGGACCAAGGTCAATTTCAGCTCCTGCACAACGGGTTGGAGGATTGTTGATCTGACTTACAGAATCCCAGCTTGTAGTTATATCATTAGTATAAGTAAATCTTATTGGGTATGACGGTGTTAACTTAGCCCACACCGCATAGGTCCTTCCATAATATATGCTGTTCGGATCGGAATCTGAAACGATTGATACTCTTTCAAGATCATCAGTTGTCATTGATTTTTGTGCTGACCAGTTTATGCCTTGATCGATGGAAAAGTGAGAAAAAGCGCCCGGAAAATTAGTTGATCCTTTTCTTGTTAAAATAAAAGTACCATTTTTATCAATAGCTATTGAAGGATCACCGCCATGGAAAAAAATATTTGCTCCGTTACAGGTATCGCTTCCGGACCAGTTTGTACCACCATTTGTGCTTGTATAAACACCTTCACTTACAAAAAATGTTGGTGCAAGCTGTAGTGTATTTGCGGATGAAAATAATATGCCGGAATTTGATGGATGCTTTGTAATAAATACTTCTGTCTGAGAAGTGCTGCCCGGAAGGATTCTGTAATTATCCCCAATAATTAACCCGCCTCCTTGTGCAAAGGAGACGGTGTTAATAATTAGAAGACTAAAAGTGAGAATGTTAATATACTTTATCATGATTTCCTTTTATTAAACTTAAAACTGGTAACCAAATTTTAAGGATGCAAAAAATGTTTGTGGTTCACCAGCTTCATAAAATCTTCCGTTAGAGGAATTAATATTAATAAAACCTACGTATGTTTTATCTAAAATATTATTTACTCCGCCGGATAGCAGTAGATTAAAATTACCCAGAAACATCTCTAACCCTAAAGTTGAATTTAGAATTTGATATCCTTCGGTTTCATCTGAGTTTGCGTCATTAACATACATTCCGCTTAAACTTTGAAAAGCGCCTTTAACAAATCCATTTAGATATGGTGTTAACTGGCGTCTGTACTCCAGAGCTAAAAATAAATTATGTTTTGGTACGCTTGGCACAATATTACCGCTGTAATCTTCTGATGAAGTTATGATAGACCCAATAGAATCAACTGCAATCGCTATTGCTGAATATTCATCATAAGAAAAATCAGAATAAGTATAGGATACGATTGCTTTTAAACCATCATACACTTCAGACGTTATACCGGCCTCAATTCCGTTTCTGTTAGTCTTTGCGGAATTTCTAAAGTACGCATTGCCGTAAACATCAAAGGGTACTATTTCATCTTTTACCTGAGTTTTAAAGAATGTGAACTCAAACAAAGTGTTACTAAAAAAATCATTAGTGCTGTTTAGTAAATTACCTTTTACACCAAGTTCAAAATTAGTTGATTGCTGCGGCTTTAAATCTGGGTTGAGCAATGAGCCGGGAGTTGTACTCGTTGGATAATTATCAAGCTCATTTCCCGCGGGTGAATCAAAGCTATATCCAAATGAAGTGTAAATAGCAATTGATGGAGTTATTTTGTAGTTAAGCGCAAACTTTGGAGTAAAATCTTCAAACCTCCTGCTATCATTTTGTGCATTAAGCAATCGGTTAATCTGATCAAAGTAAACATTGTCATATCTACCGCTTATTAAAAAATAAAGTTGCTTATTATACAATTCAAAATTATTTAGAATATATACACCTGTGTTGCCAATTGTCTCGTCAATGTAATTAAATAATTGGTCGCCCTTTGCGCCTCCAATGTTATCAAACTCGGATACAGGTCCCGTTTGATAAAATAAATCCCCACCAATTGTAAAACTGTTTTCTCTATCAAAGATAGTTGATTTGTTAACATATTTGATACTCCCGCCTAAACCATAACGATCGAATATCCTGAAGGAGTTTCGAGCGGCACGTTCAAAATATTTTACGGTTCCATATCCGGTAACTTCAATCTCATGGTTCAGGTTTTCGCCAAACTTAGTATCAAATCTTACCCCAACCCTGCCCTTTTTAGAAACTCTTCGAAAATCCCAATCCATTTCTCTTTGTGCAGCTTGATATGGATCAGCATCAAACTCCTCCTTAGTCAATGAACCCGGAAGTCGTATTAGCCCGGTTGCAAAGTATCCAAGAAATTGAAGATTAGTATTATCGCCGGGTGTGGTCTCCACAACAGTGTTAAGAATATGCCAATAGTCTTCGCTATGAGGTCTGTATCCCTTATAATTATGATATGTGTAGGTAGTCAGTAATCCATAATTTTCTGTTCTAATCCCGGTTTTAAACCCGTTCCTTCTTAATCCATTCGAGCCTAAATCATTAAATTGAGTTATAAATGATTTACTAAAATTTATATCATTAATAAAATTTACAACTCCGCCCGGTGCATTTGTATAAAGCGAAGATGAATTTCCTTTAACTATCTCAATACTTCCAATTGAATTAAAATCAATTGACTCAATTCTGGTTTGTCCGTCCGGTTCAGATTCTGGAATTCCATCAAGTAAAATTCTAACTCCACGTATACCTGAATTTGATCGACTTCCAAATCCACGGATTGAAATTCTTACATCGTGATTGCCGTAACGGGACTGCATAAAGACACCCGGTACAGCATTTAACACATCGCTGATGGAAACTTTTCTATCAAACTTAAACTGGGCAGGACTGATTCTTACAACAGAGTAGGGGATATCAATTATTTTTTGATTCGTTCTTGTTCCTGTTACAATCACTTCATCTGTTTCATATTTTATAGAGTCAATCTGATCTATAGGTATTAGATATATAATTGAGTCTTTCTTTTGCGCCATGCCTGTAAACGCAAATACAAGCAAAAGAAAAGAACAAAGCATAATCGTCTTAACTAGATTCATGTACTTATCCTTTGATTAATTTGAATGCAGCTCTGAGAATTGAAATTAATTTAGCTTTCTCAGAACTATTTTTGATAAATAGAAATTAGACGATCAGTCGCGGGGGTGGAGTTGGGATATCTTCAATTGGATTAGGTGTTACAGCTTCTTTTATTGGAAGCGGAATACTTTTTATATTATCATTAAAGTGTTTTGAGTAAGCAATATCAATATTTTCGGAATATAAGCCAACCAATATCACGCGTTGTGTAAAATTTGTTGTCGTGTCTTTTGTATGATCAGCAAATTGGAGCGAAAAAAGTTCCTCAATTATATTTTCTTTGTGATCGTAGTAGCAGGTGTAATAAACGCTGTCTTCAGTTTCCTTCTTATCCTCAATATCATACATCTTACCATTAAACCTGAATTCTTTTTCCGGCTTTTCCCAGATAAAATCGTACTTATTATTTTTTAGTTCATCTATGCTAAAAACAAGAATGCTTAAATCCTCAGGCTTAATCTTTTTGTCCTTAATCGATTTACCGACAACAGCTTTTATAATTGATGTGGCGGGAAAATAGAGCATAACATATCCAAACGAATTATAAATAATTACAATCGCTAAAATTATATACACATATTTTGTTAATATATTAAATCGAATCATTCCGTTGAATACTAATAGATTATTTACAGGTTAAAAGTAATAATATGTAACCCTAATTAAAATCGAAATAATCTCTCCATGCTCACATTGTAGCAGTATTTACTCTAAAACGTATTTTCTTAGAACCTTATCTCTGGCGTAAACATCATCCCTGTAATTAAATACTCCGCTCTCATCCACCCACACGGTATAATAATCCACAAATAAAGGAATAACTTTATCAAATTTAACCTCGGTAGTTACACCGTAACTATTATTTTTTCTTAACTCACTTCGTTTACTGTTAAACTCTTCAATAACGTATGGGTCGTTAACCTTTTGTCCGATTTCAATTTTAATATAATCAACCGTCCATCTGGCGTTATTGTTTAGCAGATACTCTGCGAGCAGCAAGGGCTTTTCAACGCGCATACAACCATGACTAACCGCTCTGTTAGTATATTTAAACGGTGCCCTTGTCGGTGTATCGTGCAGGTAAACACCAAATGGATTTCTAAACATAAATTTCATTTTACCAAGAGCGTTTCCTGCACCGGGATCCTGCACAATACTATAACTGCTTGATGATGAAAGATCCTTGGCTGTCAATCCATCAAGACTAACGCGCTCACCGGATTTGTAAACTTTAAAGTTTCGCTTTTTAAGATATGATGAATCGCGTTTTAACCCGCTTACAATTTCTTCCTGTATAATACTTTTTGGTACAGACCAAGTTGGATTTAATACCATATAAGCAATTTGTCCATAAAGATTAGGTGTTTCCCATTCACCTTTTCTACCAACACAAGAAATAATATCTAACTTTTCTCTGCCGCCCTCTATTGCTTTTACTTTAAAATCCGGAATATTAACCAATATATATTTTGCAGTATCGGAATAATCTAACCACCTGAATCTCTCCAAAGTCAGTTTTATTTTATCCATGTATTCATTTGGTGAAATGTTCAATCTTTCAATCGTGGTTTTACCTATTACAGCATCATCATTTAACCCGTTAGCTTTCTGAAAACTTTTTATCGGCTCCGCTAATAATGAATCATAAATGGTTAAATCCGTTAACTTTATTTTATTTGTATCCAAAAACCCCAGAGTAGTTAGTTTACTTATAACAAGATCAATTGATGTGTAAATATTACCCGGCTCAATTTTTTTATCAGAAACCGGAATTAAAGTCCACTCTATGTCTGTTAATCCTTCAAATCTTTTTAATGCCACTTGCAATCTTTTATACTTTTCACTCTTTGGCTGGATATTGTACAAATATTTAATAATATCCTGCTGATTAAATGGTTCAAATAACTTCTTGTTAAGTGAATCTTTTACGGGCAAAAAATATGAATCAGCAAATATTTTTCTTGGATTAACAACACCGTGCCTCATATGCATTGAATATTTTAGAATTGCGTTTGCAGAGAGCATTTCAGCATTTGCAAGATGTAGGTATCTTTTTTTACTATATGTTTTAGGACTTATTGATTCTGAAAACTCATTAATTATTTTCTGATAATTATAGTTGTACGGATTTAAACCATGTTCAGTGCTGTTTACTAAAATTTTAAGAAGGGAATCAACAAAACTTTTTGATTCAAAACTTTTTACAAATATTGGTTTAAAGTTATTGGATGAGTAAAAGGATTTTAGAGTGTCTAAATTTTCTTTAAGTGATTGAAATATCGGATCGATGGTATCTGAATAAGAAAAAGAATTTTTAAGAACAGCTTCATACTCAGCAGGATTAAAATTTAAAGTTTCATTTAATTTTGGTTCGGATTTAGCATTCTCTTTTTCACAGCCTGTCGCACTGAATAAAACAATGACCGAATACAGCAATATTGATTCTCTTAAAAGATTAAAATTTATTTTCATCAGTTTCCAAACGATTTAGATTTAGATTGTATTTAGTTGTTATTATTATCGGATTAAATAAATTAACTGGCGTAAAAATTAGTAAAACAAACAATCAAATCCTTATGATTTAATATGAATTATACACAAATAACCACTCTTGACATAATTAGTTATCGAATTTCAACCGATGACGATTCAGCCTTTTCGCATCCTCCCACATATCGGCGGGCAGTATCCATTAACCGGAATCTAGTTTCCACTCCTCAACTCTGTGTTATCTTGGCTTAGTCATCCAAATGGGAGTGGTAAAAAATGCCATAAAAAAACCCTGACACCTAAGCATCAGGGTTCAGCTCTAACGCAAGGACTGGGGTGAATCCTTAAACGTTAGCCGCTGAACAAAAATAACTTAAAAAAATATTGATACAAAATATTTGTGAATCTTAATTCTATGAGATGATGATATTTAAGTATAATATTATGATGTCAACTTCTTTTATCACATTAAAAAAATCGCCGTCTTTGATTTTGCTCATCAAAAAAAATATAAACTTATATCTATTGCACAAGTTAACAAATTAGCCTTCCTCTTGTTCTGTGAAATTATTTCTTAAATAAAAAAGACCGCCTTCAAGACGGTCTAAATTTGTTTCGCAGTCATTTCTGTCGGCGGTATTCCCACGTTAGAAGGAGTTTAAGAGTGAGGAATCTTAATTATCTAATATATAACTAGGCAGTTTTTGGTTTTATCGATTTACTTACCAAATTATATATCCAGGCAATCAGGAATCCGCCAACAAACCCATCAATAAATCCCCAGACCAGCCCTACAAATCCACCGAAAAAACTATAAGTATAACCAAAATAAAATGAACCAAGCAGTGAAATTTTTCTGCCGGGTGCTCCGATAAATAAAAGATACCACGTGCCCAGCATAACTGAAAAACCCCAAACCAAACCTATCGCAATACCAAGAGATCTTTTACGAAGTTCCATATCTTACTCCTTACTTTTAATAAAAATAAATGTAATTATGCACGCCGTTTACTCCCGGCAAAATACTAAACTAAAATTGATTATATGTTTTATTAAAAACAACAAGCGTAGACAGTTATCAGTTCATAGTTCATTGATCATATCCGGCATCCTGAATCTAGAATCCAGAATCAAGCCCGTAACAACAAATAACTCAAGTACCACTAATCACAATGAATTCCCACCCTGCACTTAGTCCTTACCGCTTTGCACTCTGCGTTTCTCACGTCTTTCGTTCTTAGTGATCAGTAATTAGTTCTTCGTTCATAGTCATTTAACATTGAAAATTGATAATTGCTTGCCCCTTTTAACATTGAGCATCGAACATTGAGCATATATCATCGTATCCTCTTAAATTATCTTAAGCAAAAAAGGAGTTTTACCAGTGAAGAAACTTGTATGAAAACATAATCTGAATAGCAAAATCACTATCCTGCATTTTGGATATATTCTGATATTTTAACTCACCGCCGATAGAAATATCTTCGCTTAATGGATGCATATAAGTTACACCGGTTGTCATACCAATACTGATCAATGAGTTTTTAATCTTTTCATTAAATACTTCACCCCGGTTGTATAATAAAAATACACCGGGCCCGAATTTTACTTCAAGATTTGGTAATGATTCCGGAAATATTATCATTGAAAAAATTGCAAATATTGGCACTGAAACCATAGATGCTTTAGCTTCACTTGCACCGAATTCTACCGTGTTTACTTTGGGATTTATGGAATACAAATACATATAACCTGTCTCAAGTCCTAAACTTAACAGATGCTCAGGATGCCAAATAATCCTTACCGAACCGCTAAAACCATTTTGATCAAGGCTTTCAAACTCGAGTGAAGTTATGTATCGTAAATATCCTCCTCCAATATCAACAGATAATGAATAAAGTGTATCCTTACTCTGTGAAAAAACGGATAATCCGCCGAAAAATATTAATGCAATTATTTTATATAACATCTATTTTATCTTATGTAATGATAATACGCTACAAGGGAAGGGTAGTTAGTAAGAATTCCATCAAATTTTCCATCACGAATAAAACTTTCAATAAATGCCGGTTCATCTAATGTCCACACGAATACTTTTCTACCTTCACTGTGCATAGCTTCAACTAAACTTGTTTGGGTCCCTTGTGTCCATCTGGGTGCCCATACCCTGGCATTTACTAAATGTACCTGGTTAATTTCTAATTCACACAAAGATGGAATATTCTCAAAACCCGGGTATGCCAGTAAATTATTTATTTTATCCTCATCAGGTAATCCTAATACTATTTGTAAATCCCGGTTTAATGCGGCAGCCCGTTCAAGTATTTCTTTTTGTAATGCTTCAACTTTAGATAATTCATTAGTTTCCGATTTAAGATCCAGCCATACAAATTTTAGATCTGTGTTTTCTAAAACAAATTCCAGTGCTTTTCTTAAACTCGGAATTTGTTCACCATTTTTTAATTTTATAAATAAGCTTAACTGTAACCAGGAAAAATTCTCTATCTCACCCCAAATAACACTTTTTTGTGTTACCCTTAAATTGATATCTGAATCGTGGTATAAAAACGGTACTCCATCATTCGAAACCTTTATGTCAATTTCAATTCCTGTAGCTCCAAAACTTTCTGCTTTACTTATCATTTCAATCGTGTTTTCAGAAACTCCAAGATACTCTGAGTTTCTTCCGCCGCCGCGATGTGCAAGTATCTCAAAATCACTCTGCTTTACAAATTCACTAAATGGTCTTAAGTATTTTAGCTGTAGTTTTTTGTTGCTTAAATTTGTGCCCATTCCGTAACTGCCATAAAAAACTATATTCAGATCTGTAGTATCATTATCCAGAATATTCTTACCGCCATCATTTCTAGGTACATATAAACTGATCAATCCGGTCTCTGTACTGGTTGCATATCTCCAGTATCCCATAAAAAATATAACGGAATCTAAACTGCCGCCCTGCAGTACTAAATATCCCGCTTCTACTGATGTAAAAATTGATAGATTATTACCGTTCCATTTAACTGCCACCTGTTCACCAAATTTTTCTTTACCTTCAATAACGGAGTATATACCATCCATTATTTTTTTTGATGAATCCGGAATAGGTGTTGTCTGTAATAGAAAACCTGCCGGGTCAACTTCCGGTTGTACAACTTCAACAATGTTGTTGCAAGATTGAAGTAGCAATAGAATTGCAGTACTGACTAAATAGAATCTTTTCATAAGTTAAAACTGAATACAAATTCTGGTATAAAAAAGTATCTGTCAAAAGTAGAAAATCCTGCCCACAATGGATAATAAAACTTTGTAAAGTTGGATTTGAAACCTATTACTAGAAAATTTTCTTTCCATAATGGCTGCTCGATATATACTCCTATTGAATAACCGGAAAATCTGTCAAAAGTATTTTCTGTTTTTGTATCACCACTCCTGGTTGATTGAGCTAGAATTAATATTAATTCTGATTTTACCGATACGCTAAAATTGGGGAATGTATAACCTAGGCTTATATTGGGATACACATGCCAGCCATCTATTTTTGTATCAAACCCGAATTGATCTAAACCACCGAACCAATATGCTGCGTCGGAACCGGCACCTATGCTTAATTTACCAAATTCATAGTTCCATTTGCCGCCTAATGCAAAATGATAGGTAATAATATTAGTTTCAAAGGAACCCTCAGCCGTAATATTTAATGGTAAGCCGTATTTTATTCGATAAGAAAATAATGGCGCTCTAAAAACATCATCAGTTTCCACAACATCTTCTGGAAGTTTTGCAGATGCTAATCCGATTGTATGAATAATTTCATTAACTCTTAATGCGTGAGGATAGTAAAAAGAATTATCCCTGATCGATAGGTTTTGTGCATAAACTCCACTGCATAAAAGCAATTGAACTATTGCAAATAAATATTTATACATATTTTTTTTCAATTGATTTTAATCTAAAGAAAATTACAACAATATACAGCCCAGCATCCCACATAGTTCTAAGCAGCATCCAGTATCCAGTATCTCCCTAATATTATCTCAACAATTCTCTTTGCTGTTTTTCCATCCCATCAATCTGGAATCTTCCTATTTTTTTTCTTCTCGGAAAGTATTTTTTTTGAGAACGCTTTCAGCTTCATGAAGTTTATCACCCACAAGATGATTGGTTCCAATTCAAGAGTTAGTGGTCTTCAGTTGAGTAGTGTTATGTAATAAATTCGATTCGAATGGATAATTGAATTAAATCCGTAAAAAATATGAAAACCTTACTGACCTGCCCCTTGTAATGGTACCAATGCATAAGTTAGTAACCCCATCATCAAGCACTGGCATATTGATGAGGGATCATTACCTCCAGTACCGGAGGTCGAAAATTTAACGAACTATGCGGTCTGATTTTATTGTAATGTTCTCTCCATTGATCTGTAATTACTCTTGCCTCTAAAATATTATCAAATATTTCTCCGTTCAATAGCTCATCCCTTAGTTTTCCATTAAATGATTCTATGTATCCGTTCCCCCAAGGACTTCCTGGTTCAATAAATAATGTTTTTACTCCTAATCGTTCTAACCAACCTCTTACTGACTTTGCACTGAACTCTGATCCGTTATCCGAGCGTATATGATCCGGGACTCCTTTTGTAATAAATAACTCTGAAAGTTTGTAAAGAACCTCTGGTGCTTTTATTCGTCTCTGTGTATGTATGCTTAAACATTCTCTTGTGTATTCGTCTATGATCGTCAACATTCTTATTGGTCTTCCATCACTTGTTCTGTCTGCCACAAAATCGTAGCTCCATACGTGATTTGGATACAAAGCTCTTAGCCGTATACAAGAACCATCGTTTAAACACAGCCTTCTTCTCTTCGGCTGCTTCTGTGGAACCTTTAGTCCTTCTTGTCTCCATATCCTCTCAACTCGTTTATGGTTTACTTTCCATCCCTGATTTCTCAGCAGTGCTGTTATCCTTCTATATCCATAACGACCATAATCACAGGCTAACTTTACTATCTCTTCCCGAAGTGCTTGTTCATCATCTCTTGTCTTCACTTTTCTACGCTGTGTAGATCTTGGTTGACCTAGTACTAAGCACTCTCTTCTCTCCGATACTTTCAGTTTCTCCACTATTTCCTCAACTGCCCGGCGCTTCTTCTCCGGGCTCAGTAGTTTCCCCGGACTGTCTCCTTTAGAATTGCATTATCCAGTGATAGATCTGATACAAGTTTTCTTAGTCTTGTGTTTTCTTGTTCCACTTCTTTTAATCTCTTTGCCTGATCTACCCGCATTCCTCCATATTCTTTGCGCCACTTGTAATAAGTCTGATCCTTTATCCCAAGATGACGGCATATCTCCGCTATGCTTTGACCATTAGACTGCAAAACTTCAGCCTCCCGAAGTTTACTAATGATCTGCTCAGTTGTGAACTTGCTTTTGCCCATATCTTTTTCTCCTTTAATCCTAATTTAATAATTGGATCTCTTTATTGGGGGCTGGTCACACATATGTCGTAAAAAATATTATATAGTGTAAGGATCAGAGATAAATGCTGTTTGGTAAGTATCAGGTTTAAAAAGCATTTAATGTTTTACTAACAATGGATGCGAGCGGTAATGTGATGCATTATTCCAATACCTTATCAGTTTAATTTTATTCTGATAAAATATCTGAGCCTTGGCGCGTTAATAACGGTGGGGCAGAGCATTTTTGTTTTTTATTCCGAAAATGAGATAGCAATCTAAATCTCTCTTTACATAAAGTGAGGTATTATTCTTGAATAGCATTGAATGTGATCAGATAAAAAAAATCTCCTCTGCTAATAAAAACAGAGGAGACTAAATTCTTTAAAACTTTTTATAGTTAAAAAGCTCTAATAATTAAAATGATCTTTTAACGATCTCTTTTTCCTGCTCTAATATCAACGCAAGCTTTGCAAAGTTTTTTATTTCCCTTGCCCTGTAGTTTTCTACCTTTTACGATAAACTTACCTGAGGAACAAACACTGTAGATGTGATATACTTCTCCGGTCTTTGAATGAAATGGTGCAACTTGTTTAGGCTTTGGCATAACACTTCTCCTTGATTTATGAAAGTTTAGAAAGTTGATTCCCCTTAAGATAAAACATTTTTCAGCCTTCGACAAAATATTTGAGAAACATTTTATAAAAAATTATCCTCCTGTACCTATACCGTGCTTCGCCCATCTGCTAAGCTACCCTGTATTTTAGGACCCATTCTGTCTATGCTGGCAGGATAACCGGATTAAAAAATTCTTTGTTTTGCTTTCGCTCAAAAAGGGTTTTAAACAAAAAAAGTTTCCAGTACAGAAGCTTTTGTAGATGGAATGGCCATGACAGGTCAGATGGCGAGATTCCGGTAAAGCCATCCCCATGGGAGACCTTGCGGTAGAGTTTAACCCCTGCAAAACAAACCGCTTGGGATTTATAGTCCAGATTTGATTTCAGTCGTTGATCTTTATAATATACTTTTCTTTTAACCAGTGATATCCTGACAAACTCTTAAAGAATTATTCACGCTTCATAGTCTCAGAATTAGTATTAAACTCTTCAAAATAGATTAGCTTCCAGGGCAAATATTTCTTAGTATAAATAGATAATCCGTTGTTATGGTTATTCAATCTTTTCTGAAGATTGGAGGTATGACCGTAATAGTGTTTATGATTAATTTTCTTTTTAATATGTATGTAAAATATCCAGGAATAATAAAAAAAGCTTCCATAAAAGGAAGCTTTTGAGCGGAGAGGGCGAGATTCGAACTCGCGGTAGAGTTTAACCCCTACGACGGTTTAGCAAACCGTTGGTTTCAGCCACTCACCCACCTCTCCAAAGCTGAAAAATTAGCAGGGCAAAGATAATATTTTACAGCTAATATTAAAAATATAATCTATAGCTTAATTTGAGATTTATTCCTGCTTCAGGCATTATCACCTTTACACGAGATAAATGATTTCTGTATTCTTTGTTTAGTAAGTTTTCTCCATTTAACGATATGTTCTGGATCATCGATCCGATTTCGAATGAGAACTGAATAAAGGCATTAAAAACGGCATATCCTACAGTTGGAGTTTCAAATAAATCTACCCGATTCTGAGCACCCGCAATTTCAGAACTAATCCCGGTTGTAAAGTTTCCGTTGAGATATTTTAACTGAATAATATTTTTTAATGGTGGAATTTGCGGCAGGGGATCATCGGTTTGCTTGAAATTTCCATAAGTATAACTAAATGAATTTGAGATTGTAAAATGTTCCAATAACTCGATTTCAAAATAACTTTCCAATCCATAAAATATTGCTTTAACACCCTCGGTTTGATAAATGGGAAGCAGGGTTTGGCTATTAATATTTCCAGTATTTCTTGGAGTAATGAAGTATGAAAAGTCATTCCTGAATAGAGTTAACATTAAAAACGTATCGTCAGTTTTTAGATAAGAAAATAACTCTGCTCCAATTCCATTTTCACTATCAAGGGTTTGGTTTCCTATTTCATAAGAATATGCTGCTAGATGAGGGCCTTCTGAATATAGTTCCTCAATAGTTGGGACTCTCGAAGTTTTACTAATATTTATCCCCAGTGAAATAGTTTTGTTTAGTGAATAAAGTGCTGAGAGAGATAGGGAATAGCTAAAAAATTTTCGATCGATTATTACTTCATTATCAGTACTTGGGTTTGAATCATCAGGATGAAATTCATCATACGAGATTCGAAATCCAGTTTCAAAACTAAAGTCAGTCAACTCAAAAGTTTGAAAAGAATATCCAGAGAGCTTTAAAGATTTTGTCGGTGGTGTAAATACATATCCGCCAATATTAAAATCTCTTGCCTCAAATGATATACCCGATGTTCCAAAATCTAAAAATCCTAGCTTTCTATTTGAAATATCTAAACTTCCCCGAAGATTGTAAATGACAAACTGAGCGCCAATTATATCAGCCCTTTCATATTCCGTATGTTTATAATAATCACGCGATAATTGGAACTCTAAGTTTTCAAATGATTCAGAATTAATTTGATAATTAATTTTTCCGTTTATCTGGCGTTTAAGCATACTAATATCAACGCCATTAGGATGAGCGCCAACAAAGCCTCCCGGAACTCCATAATCAGATTTAAATTCTCTAATACTAACTCCTGTATAACCCCAGCCATCAATATAGCTAAGACCAGCACTAAAATTATCAGTTGCAATATCTGAATTTGCAAGAGTGCCTAAAGGTGTTCTAAGATCATCTGCATGTCTTTTAGTTGCTTCACCTCGCAAAACAAATTTTCCTATTGGCAACTGGGCGACCATTCCACCAAGATAACCAGAATTTACTGATTCTCCATAGAACCCCGCGTTTCCTGAAAAAGATCCTGGAATTTCTTTCGGGATTTCATCTCTGATGATATTTACTACTCCACCCATAGTGGTTGGGTTTTTTAATAAAACTTTTGGTCCACGAATAACTTCAACTCTATCAATTGTAAATGGTTCAACCGAGACAGCGTGATCTGGTGAAGTAGCTGATAAATCTGTTGTTTGTATCCCATCCTCAGTTATTGCAATTCTATCACTACCCAATCCTCTAATAACTGGTCTAGCCGGTGCGGGGCCCATACTTCTGATTGCTAAACCAGTTTCATTCTTTAGCGTTGATGCCAGAGTTAAACCGAGTTCACGTTGAAGCTCTTTTCCTTTAAGAACATTTATGAACTCATTCATATCATCAAACTTTGTATTTGTATGCAAACCAGTAACAACCACAGTTGAAGTTTCAAACGGAAGAGTGAATAAATGAACTAATAAACCAGTATTTATTTCACTATTAATATTTATTGCTGTCTTAGTAGTCTTATAACCAACATAGGATATTTCAATATTATAATCACCAAATGGAATTGATTTGAATTCAAAAATTCCATTTTTATCTGTTACATCAAATTTATTGAGCTCAATTATTTTAACAACCGCATTTTCTAATGGCTGATCTAAATAGCCATCCAATACAATGCCTTCTAATGTTCCCAACACTCTTGATTGTGAATTTAAAGCCGTATTAAAAGAAAATACAAGAATGATCATCACCCATAAAAGGTGATGATCAATTAAATTTAATCTAAACATTTACATTAATTGGAAACGAAACAAACTCTGCCACACCCGCTACCATTAGTCTAAATGTTACAGTTGTTGATCCTGTCGCCAAACCTTTTACTCTAATTACCCAGGGTTCGCCTGCTTCAGGTAAAATTTGTACAATTGATGAATTAGCAACTGTAAAATCTAAGGTGTGTAAAGGATATTCAGGTTGGTAGTACCTGTTCTGGTCATCATAAAACTCAATTTCAATATGATCGGTTAGTGAATCTTTCGCAACATCCAATGACCCTGATGATGTCAAATCAGTTGCCGTAGCCAGTACAGTTCCATCATCTTCATAACTTAATCTTAATCCGACTGGTTCACCGTAAGCTGTTGTGTCTTCTCGAATAATGACAGGGATCTTTGGAGTTTTTACATCAACGTGCCCAACATGCATTACTTGTAACTCAAGTGTAGTAGTTCCTATGATTAAACCTTTTAGATGGAAAGCCCAATCTGTTGGACTATCTTGAATAATAGTAAGCTTTGAAGGATCAGTTATAAGCCAGCCAAACTGATGATCGGCATCGGTTGGAGGATTTATAATATTTTTGTTGATATCCAAAAACTTTACCGTAAAGTGATCAGATAGCGCATTAAGTGGTGCATAAAGTGTATCCGGAACAGAAATGGAATTCCATGTAGTTTGGATTACACCTTGCCATACAACAAGAATTGGTTTTGTGGTCGCATCTCTTACTACCCAACCTTCAGGTTCAAAATGTTCAGAAGGCGGGATTATCGGATCGGTCTCATCAGTGCAGCTTGTTGTTGAGATAACTAGAAGTAATAAAGCTAAAAAGATATAAGAATATTTTAAAATGAATGAAGTCATTTTCTTCTCCTTGAAAAATTAATTGTGATTATTTAATAAACGGAATTAGGAGATAGATAAAGGAGGCGCTCTTAGGCAAAAGCTAAAAATATTTTCTTTTTTTTGTTTAGAATAGACTGAAATTATATCGACAATTTCGGGCTTATTTTGGCAATCGTGGATTGGATTATTAAATGATAATAGTGAGTTATGTAATGAGTTGTATGCAAAATGAACAACACAAAAAATCTCAGAGCCAATAAAACTTAAGTGGCTAGTTTGTTTTTTTTCAGATGAATTTATTGAAGAAGAGAGTTTCCCTAAATCAATATTGTGATGATGGAATACATTCGCAGTCGTTATAGTTAGATAACCTAACAAAACAATGTAAGCCGAAAATTTTGATATTTTATTTCTAAGTTTTATCACTTGGCAAAGATTAAATTATTTATTGAGTTTATCAAGGTAATTTTATTAAGGCGAATCATATTGTAGAATTATATAATTAAAATTGTTTCTCTTTACGGCTTTTAATAATTTTAACCATTCAAATTTTAGAAAGAAAAAATGCATAAGTTTATAGGCGTAGACTATTTTAATATTGATTCTTTGCTTTCAGAAGAAGAAATAATGATTAGAGAGACTGTGCGTGAATTTGTTAGCGAACAGGTTCTTCCGATTATTGAAGAGTACAACAGAGAATCAAAATTTCCCATGCAGCTAATTACCAAAATGGCTGAAATGGGTTTGTTCGGTCCAACACTTCCCGCAAAATATAATTGTGCAGAATTAAACAATGTTGCATATGGTTTGATAATGCAAGAGCTTGAAAGAGGTGATAGTGGTATTAGAAGTTTTGCATCTGTACAAAGTGCCTTAGTAATGTATCCTATTTTTACTTTTGGAAGTGAAGCACAAAAAGATAAATGGTTACCCGATTTAGCTTTAGGAGAAAAGATTGGATGCTTCGGATTAACAGAACCTGATTTCGGTTCAAATCCGGGTGGAATGATTACAAAAGCTGAAAAGGTAGATGGTGGATTTATTCTTAACGGTGCTAAAATGTGGATTACAAATGGCACCATTGCAGATGTTGCCGTTGTTTGGGCTAAGTTAGACGGTGTTGTGCGAGGCTTTTTAGTTGAAAGGGGAATGAAAGGATTTACTGCGCCGGAAATGAAGGGGAAACACTCCCTTAGAGCCTCTGTTACATCAGAACTTATTTTCGATAATGTATTTATGCCTGAAGAGAACTTGCTCCCGAAAACTGAAGGATTAAAAAATGCTTTGATGTGCCTTAATCAGGCAAGATATGGAATTGCATGGGGAGTTGTAGGATCGATGATGGCGTGTTATGACTCTGCTTTGAATTATGCTAAATCACGAAAACAGTTTAGCAAACCTATTGCGGCATATCAAATGACACAAGATAAGCTAGTATATATGGTTACCGAGATTACTAAATCTCAATTATTAAATTTACAATTAGGAAGATTAAAAGATAAAGGATCATTAAAATTCAATCAAGTTTCGATGGCAAAAAGAAATAATTGTAAGATTGCTTTGGATATTGCTCGAATGTCTCGTCAGGTTCTGGGAGCAAATGGTATTTTGGATGAATACCCGGTTATGCGGCATTCAGCAAATTTGGAATCCGTTATTACATACGAAGGAACTCACGAAATGCATACTCTAATTATTGGTGAGGATATTACCGGTTTTGCGGCGTTTGAATAAGTGAATTTTTTTTATTTTGATTATGATACATTAGGAGTTTTATGTTAGATAAGAAATATTTTGAAATAGGTTTAACATTTGATGATGTTTTACTTATACCCGGTAAATCCTCAGTGCTTCCACGAGAAGTTGATATTTCAACCTATCTTACGCCGGAAATAAAGTTGAATATTCCCATTGTCTCAGCTGCTATGGATACGGTTACCGAATCTGCGATGGCGATTGCAATTGCACGAGAAGGCGGGATAGGAATTCTGCATAAGAATCTAACGATTGAAGAACAATGTAATGAAGTTGATAAGGTAAAGCGATCTGAAAGTGGAATGATTAGAAATCCAATTACTCTTACACCAAATAAGACAATTAGTGATGCTCTTGAAATAATGAAGAGGTATCGTGTTTCGGGCATTCCTATCATAGATAACAACCATAAACTTGTTGGAATTTTAACAAACAGAGATTTAAGATTTGAACCTAATAAGAGTCTTAGAGTTTCAGATCTTATGACAAAAGAGAATTTAATTACTGCTCCTCTTGGTACAACACTAGAAAAAGCTGAGCGAATACTTCAGAATTACAAAATAGAAAAGCTGCCAGTTGTAGATAAGACAGGAACATTAAAAGGATTAATTACTTTCAAAGATATATTAAAAAAGAAAAAACATCCTTTTGCCTGTAAAGATGAGCATGGCAGATTGCGAGTTGGAGCAGGAGTTGGCGTTACGTTCGATACAATTGAGAGGGTACAAGCTTTGACTGATGCGGGCGCTGATGCTATAGTAATCGATACGGCTCATGGTCATTCTACCGGGGTAATTAAAGTTGTAAAAGAGATTCGTAGAAAATTTAAATATATACAGTTAATTGTTGGTAATATAGCAACTTATGAAGCTGCACTTGATCTCATAAATTGTAAGGTTGATGCAATCAAAGTAGGCATTGGACCAGGCTCAATTTGTACAACAAGAATAATAGCAGGTGTTGGCGTTCCACAAATTACTGCAATTGCACACACTTATAATGCGGCAAAAAAATATGGTATTCCAATTATTGCAGATGGCGGAATAAAGCAAACAGGTGATGTCCCAAAAGCTATTGCCGCCGGAGCTGATTCGGTGATGATTGGTGGTTTGTTTGCCGGGGTGGAGGAAAGCCCTGGTGAAAAAATTCTTTATGAGGGGAGAAGTTTTAAATCTTACCGCGGAATGGGTTCTCTAAGCGCAATGAAAAAAGGAAGTAAAGACAGATATTTTCAGGATGCTGAAGATGATATCAAAAAACTTGTTCCTGAAGGAATTGAAGGAAGAGTCCCTTACAAAGGACCACTCGAAGATACTGTTTATCAATTGGTTGGTGGTTTAAAAGCATCGATGGGTTATACCGGAAATGCCAATATTAAATCGCTTAAAACAAAAAGTAAGTTTATGCAAATTACACTTGCGGGTCTTAAAGAAAGTCATCCGCATGATGTAATTTTAACACAAGAAGCACCAAATTATCAAAGTCATAAATAGGTTTTAGTTAATAATGTTTAAAGTTTTAGTTGTTGCGTATTATTTCCCCCCAATGGGATTAAGTGGTGTTCAAAGAACTTTAAAGTTTGTTAAGTATATGAAAAATTATAACTGGGAACCTACAGTTATAACCAGCGGAAATGTTGCATATTTTGCACACGATAATTCTCTCAAAAAAGAATTAGAAGACACAGAAATAAAAGTGATAAGAGTTTCCGGAAGTAAAGAGCCAAATTCAGTTTTAGCCAAACTTGGTACAATGAAACTACCAAGTGAGTTCATAAGAAATATTTTTGATAAACTGAGCCAAACATTTTTTATTCCGGATAATAAAATTTCTTGGTCCAAACTTGCTTATAAAAAGATTGATGAAATTCTTAGTACTGAAAAGTATGATGCACTATTCATCACTTGTCCACCTTTTTCTGCCTTTGATGTAATCTCACAAATAAAGAAGAAGCACGATATACCTTTGTTTGCAGACTATCGTGATCTGTGGTTCAAAAGTTATTTCGCTTTTTATGCTACTCCTTTTCATAAATTGCTTCACAAGAAAAAAGAGTACAATGCGTTAAAGGCTGCTGATAGAATTATTGTGACTAACAGAAAAATTAAAGAAAAGTTATTAAGCATCTATCCTTTTTTAACTTTTGAAGATGTTGTAATTATTTCACACGGTTATGATAAAGATGATTTTGATAAAATTGAAGCACAGCCAAAACCACAAAATAAAATGGTGCTTTTGTACTCCGGAATATTTATGGTTTACAATACACCATCCTATTTTTTAAAAGCTTTTAAGAAGTTAACAATTGAACGGCCGGATATAGCGTCAAATATCGAATTACATTTTGTTGGATTTCTTAGAAAAGAAAATCAAAAACTTATACGTAAGCTCCAAATTCAATCATTTGTTAAAGACCATGGGTATGTAAATCATACTGAGGCAATAGCAAAAATAAAATCTGCGGATGTTTTATGGTTTATGGTTGGGCGAAGAAGAAATATAGATGCAATTCTTCCTGGTAAAGTTTATGAATATATTGGTGCTAAAAAACCTATCCTTGCTTGTGTCCCTGATGGAGCAGCAAAAATGGCGGTTGAAGAATCCGGTGCAGGATTTGTTTGTAGCCCGGATAATATTGATGAAATAAAATCAGCGATTTTAAAAATATACGAGCATTATAAAAATAATTCACTTCCAATACCTTCTGATGAAATACTTGAGAAGTTCAGACGCGATAATTTGACAGAAGTTTTAACTAAGCAATTCCAACTAAAACTGCGGGCAGAAGTTTAATGCAAGTTTTATTAATTGGTTCCGGTGGAAGGGAACATGCACTTGCAATAAAAATTAAACAGAGTAAGAAATTAACTAGGCTTTATTGTGCTCCCGGTAATCCCGGAACTGAGATTATTGCAACTAATTTAGAAATAGATACTTCAAATAATCTTAAAATAGTTGGCTTTTGTAAAACGAATAATATAGATTTAGTTGTAATCGGACCTGAACAGCCACTAGTTGATGGTCTTGCAGATTCATTACGATTAGCTGGATTTAAAGTGTTTGGTCCTTCAAGTAAAGCAGCACAAATTGAATCAAGTAAAGCATTTGCTAAGAAAATAATGTTTGAGGCAAATATTCCAACAGCTAGATATTTTGAGTTTGATTCCACTCAAATAGCTGATGCTTTAACCTATCTAAAACAAATAAGTTATCCAACTGTAATTAAAGCAGATGGTTTAGCTGCCGGTAAAGGTGTTTTTATTTGCAGTAATGAGAAAGAAGCTCAAAAGGCAGTAAATGAAATATTTGAGCAAAGGGTTTTTGGAGATTCTGGGAGCAAGTTAATTATTGAAGAATTCTTGCAGGGGGAAGAAGCTTCAATCTTTGCGATTACGGAAGGCGAAAAATTCATATGTCTTCCTGCAGCGCAGGATCACAAAAGAATCGGAGATGGTGATACCGGAAAAAATACGGGTGGAATGGGCGCTTATGCACCTGCTCCAATTATAACACCAGAATTGCTTGAGGAAATTGAAAGAATAATTATCAAACCAACTCTCGATCAGATGAGAAAATCAGATAATAGTTTTATTGGTTGTTTGTACGCTGGTTTGATAATCACAAAAGAGGGACCTAAAGTAATAGAATTTAATTGCAGATTTGGTGATCCTGAAACACAAGTAGTACTTCCACTATTGGATGGAGATTTTTTACAGTTGCTTTATTCCGCCGCTTGTGGAAATTTAGATTCAAACTCAGTTAGCTATTCTGGCGGTAGTTCTGTTTGTGTTGTTGCAGCTTCAGCTGGTTATCCTGACACCTATGATAAAGGATTTGAAATTACTGGTTTTGAGAATTCGGATGAGAATTTAATTATTTATCACGCAGGAACTAAAAAATCTAATAATAAAATCTTAACAAATGGCGGAAGAGTTTTAGGCGTTACCTCCGTTATTGATAATAATGATCTAAAAACAGCGAAAGAAATAGCATATAAGGCAATAAATAAAATTCATTTTGATGGAATTTACTTTAGAAAAGACATTGCAGATAAAGCTTTAAAAAATTTATAATAGCTTCAACATCACAATTATAATTTCCACTTCACAATCATGACTTCTTTTTATAATTTGCTTAAAAAATTGTAAAAGATGATTCCACTTCACGTACATACAAATTACTCACTTCTAAATGGCACAATAAAAATTGATGATTTAATTAAAGAGTGTATAAATAATAATATTTCATCAATTGCTGTTACAGATTTAAATGCAATGTATGGATTAATTCAGTTTGCTAAAAAAGCAATAGAAGCTGGAATAAATCCTATTTATGGTGTTCAAATTGATGAACCAAATGACAAAAAAAATTATGTAATAATCTTAGCAAAGAATAATGAAGGATATTCTGATCTTTGTAGAATTATAACGCAGAGAAAATTAAATGACGACTTTTCCATACTTAGTATTCTAAAAGCTAAATGGAAAAATTTAATATTTATTACGCCAAGCGTTGAATTACTTGAAATAATAAATAAACAAAACTCTGTTTATGCGGAAATCATTCCTACAAAATCAAATAAAAAAAATGCATTAAAACTTTTTGAATATTCTAATCAAAATAATATTCCAATCCTTGCTTCAAATCCAATTTACTTTTTATGCAGGGAAGATTTTGAATTACACAAACTCGTTACCGCAATTCGTTTAAATAAAACGATTAATTCAGTTTCTGAAGATGAATTAGTAGATGAAGAATTTTATTTTAAGTCTCAATCAGAATTGGAAAATGTTTTCAGAAAGCTTCCTGAAGCAATTGCAAACTCTAATAAAATCGCATCTGAGTGTGATGTTAATTTGGGATTGGGCAATTATAAGTATCCACAATATTCAAATGAGCAGCATCAGAATAAAGTTGAACATCTTAATACAATATCTTTCAAAGGATTGCAAAAACGATACACGACAATTGATCCTAAAATAAAAACTCGATTAGAATATGAGCTTAGAGTAATTAATGAATTAAACTTTGTGGACTATTTTTTAATTGTTTGGGATATTGTTAAAGAGGCTAAAAGAAGGGGGATTTTGACTATTGGCAGAGGTTCGGCGGCAAATAGTTTGGTGGCTTATTGTCTGGAATTAACACAAGTTGATCCGATAAAATTAAATCTTTACTTCGAAAGATTTTTGAATAAAGCACGCAGAAGTCCGCCTGATGTTGATTTAGATTTTTCCTGGAAAGAGCGCGATGAAATTGTAAAGTATGTATTTGAAAAATATGGCTATGAAAAAGTTGCAATGATATCAACAATTATTACATTCCGTGCTAGATCTGCGTTTAGGGAAGTAGCAAAAGCTTTCGGAATTTCTGATCGTGAAATTTCAAAGTTTAGTAAAAAAATTCCGTGGACAAACGCATCAAATCTCACAAAAATTTCTCAACTATTTCCTGAATCCCGCAACATAGGTTTTGAGAAAGAGCCATGGAAAACTATCACAGAATTTGCATCAAAAATTGCAAACTTTCCTAGGCATTTAAGTATTCATCCAAGTGGAATTGTTATTACTCCAACTAAAATTACGGATTATTGCGCTTTGGAATATGCAAAGAACAAAGGTTTAGGTTTGATAATAACACAGCCGGATATGTATTCTATTGAGGATTTAGGCTTAGTAAAAATTGATTTGCTAAGTCAAAGATCGCTTGGAGTTTTAAGAGATACTGTGGAGGTGATTAATAAATTAAATGACTAATAGAATATTTAGGATTTTAGATTTAACAAATCTGATCCAAAAATAATTAAAAGAAACGACCCAACAATCATTAAAGTATTCTCACCAAGTTTCATCAACCCGATTTGAGTTCCTTTGCCAAAACAGCCGCAATCGATACTTAATCCGCGAAATAAACTAATAATTATTGCCATGGTAAAAACTAATAGTAAAGAAAAAAGAATTGCGCTGTTCTCTTTTACAGCAATACCAAATAGTAAAAGTAACCCGCTAATTAGTTCAATCCATGGAAGTGTAATTGCAAATAAGTTTAATATTGCAATTGGAAACAATCGATAATTAGATATTGAAATTGCAAAAGCTTCCGGATTTGCAATCTTTTCCGTTCCAGCATAAATAAAAATAAAACCAAGTGTAATTCTAAGTACAAGGAGCAGGTATTTATTTGAAAATATATTTTTCATTCACTTCTTAATATTTATTGGATAATTATTTGCTGTCCATTCATCATAACCACCAACAAATACATAGACCCTTTTGAATCCCATTTTAAAAAGTTCTTCACCTGAAAGAGTGCTTATATCACATTCTGCGGAACTGCAATATGTAACAATAGTATCGTTTTTATCTAATTGATTTATTGAATTTAGATAATTTTCAGAACCATAAAATGGAATGTTAATTGCATTTTTAATGTGTCCTTCTGCAAATTCTTCTGGTGAACGTGCATCGATAAATCTAATTCCTTGATTAAACAATTTGTAAGCAAAATTTAATATGATTGCTTTAGGTTCTTTAAATGATTCAGTTTGTTCGATGATTTCTGATTTTTTATCAATAACAAAGGAGTCAAGTGATTGATTTAATTCAGATGATTTTGAATCCGCAATAGAGTAATCATTTTTATTTAGAGTGGAAAGTGAATCGTTTGCCCAATTCAAAATTCTTTCTTGTCGAATCAAAATTAAACCATTGGGATTGAAGTGATTATAAACGAGAGAGATGATTATCGAAACGAGAATTATGAAAAATATTTTGGAAAAATTAAGATTCAATTGTTGTAATAATTTTTACTGATAGTCTGTAATTAACCAAAAGTACAGATATTTATAAAAAAGCCTCCTATAAAGGAGGCAAAAGTACCGAAAGCCGGACTCGAACCGGCACGAGGTTTAAGCCTCACTGGATTTTGAGTCCAGCGCGTCTACCAATTCCGCCATTTCGGCAATTATTTTAAAGAACAAAGTTCATATTTTAGAATTTTTATGGGCAAAAGATAAAAAACTTAATGATACTAACCAATCAAAATGTGGATCATAAAAAGATTTCTCTCGCCATGGTATAAATTTTTGAGACATTTTTTCGATAATGAATTAAGTGCAAACTATGGCACAATGATTGTTTTACATCATCTAAACAAAAAGGAGTTATGATGAAAAATATTTACAGAGCAAAAAACAAAAAGCATCAGAAAGTTACGGATGTTTATTTGTTGGTTAGCAATTGGAATAATGTTGATGACTATTCTGAAGAAGAGATTGAAGATCTTCTAGAAGAAAATCATATACCTGAGATTTCTTACATAGAAGTGATAGAAAAACCAGATAACATTATTTTTGATTAATTATTAAACATTAAATTTATGAGCAAAACGTATATCGGGCAGGATGGACATTACGACATCGAAGATGATGGTAAAGTCATCCAACAAATGGTAAATGAGTTTGGAAGATTAACGGGAATTACAAAAGTGTATTCCAACTTTAAAAGAATTCCAAATCTTCTCGATAGAAATAAAATAGAGTATTTTTTACAGATGTTAAAAATATATAAAGTTTCCGGGCGAGTTTAATCCTTTCTGCATCACTCGTCCCTTAACTTGTTTTTACATTCGTTAATATTATTCTAACCACACACTTACGCTTTAACCCAGCTTTCATTATTTTTGTATCCAATAACAAACATTGGAATTATGGAAAATAATAAATCAAACCTAAATGATTCTTTAAAAGAAAAATCTAAGAATTTTATCTACGAAATAATTGATGAAGATTTTAAAACTAATAAATGGAATGGAAGAGTTCATACCCGTTTTCCACCTGAACCAAACGGTTATTTGCATATCGGACATGCAAAATCAATTTGTCTTAATTATGGTATAGCCCGCGATTACAAAGGCAAATTTAATTTGCGTTTTGATGATACAAATCCTGTAAAAGAAGAACAGGAGTATGTTTATTCGATTATCGAAGATGTAAAATGGCTCGGCGGTGATTTTGAAGATAGAATATTTTTTGCTTCTGATTATTTTGAGCAAATGTATGAGTGGGCAGTTAAGCTTATTAAAAAAGGTAAAGCTTATGTGGATGACACTGATTCCGAAACAATGCGTGGTTTACGCGGAACAATAATCGAAGCAGGAAAAGAAAGTCCAAATCGTAGTCGATCAGCTGAAGAAAATCTGGATTTGTTTGAACGAATGCGAAAAGGCGAATTTAAGAATGGTGAAAAAGTTCTTCGTGCAAAAATTGATATGTCATCTCCAAATATGCTTTTACGCGATCCAGTTATGTACAGAATTATTCATTCTGAACATCATCGCACCGGAAGTAAATGGTGCATATATCCAACATACGATTGGGCGCATGGACTTGAGGATTCGATTGAAACCATTACGCATTCTATTTGTACACTTGAGTTTGAAGTACATAGACCATTGTATGATTGGTTTTTAAATGAACTAGAGATTTATCATCCTCAGCAAATAGAATTTGCAAGATTAAATCTTACTTACACGTTTATGAGCAAAAGGAAATTACTTGAGCTAGTAGAACAAAAATTTGTTGATGGATGGGATGACCCTAGAATGCCAACTATTTCTGCATTTAGAAGAAGAGGTTATACTTCAGAAGCAATCCAGAATTTTGCAGAAACAATTGGCGTTGCCAAGCGAGATGCTATGACTGAGATTGCTCTGCTTGAATATTCAATTAGAGAAGATCTAAATAAGCGGTCACAAAGAGTTATGGCAGTTCTTGATCCTTTAAAAGTTGTCATTACGAATTATAACGGGGAAGAAGAACTTGAAGCAGTTAATAATCCTGAAGATGCTGAAATGGGACATCGTAAAGTTCCTTTTGAAAAAGAACTTTATATTGAACGAACTGATTTTATGGAAGAGCCCGTAAAAGGGTTTCATAGATTAATTCTTGGTGGTGAAGTTAGATTACGTTACGCATACATAATCAAATGTGAAGAGGTAATTAAAAATGAACACGGTGAAGTGATTCAACTTAACTGCAGCTACGATCCTGAAACAAAAAGCGGCAGCGGCACAAGTACAAAAAAAGTCAAAGGCACCATTCATTGGGTTTCTATTAATCACGCAGTTGATTGTGAAGTAAGGTTGTATGATAGACTTTTAACAGTTGAAGATCCTGCAAGTGAAAAAGATAAAGATTACAAGGATCTCATAAATCCAAATTCTTTGGTGATTTTAGAAAATGCTAAACTGGAGCCTTTTGTAAAATCCGCAAAAGCAGGCGATCGGTTTCAGTTTGAAAGACAGGGTTATTTTTGTGTTGATATAAAGCATTCAACAAATGAAAAACTTGTTTTTAATCGTACTGTTACTTTAAAAGATACCTGGGCTAAAACAAGTGGAAGAAAGTAAAAACATTTTTTAGATAAATCATTATGGCAAAAGAAAAAACTAAAAAGTTGTATTCGGTTATAACATGCGATATTGTTAAATCATCAAAATTATCTTTAGAAAATCATAAGCTTTTAGTAAAAGTTATGAAAAGTTCCTCTAAAGATCTTTCTAAGATTTTTCCCGATGCTTTAAAGTATGAACCTGAATTATTCCGTGGAGACAGCTGGCAGCTTCTTATTAAAAAACCAGAATTGGCTCTAAGTATTGCTCTGTTTTATCGTGCATACTTAAGAGCTAAAATGCAGCTTAGTTCTATTGATGCAAGAATGGCTATCTCAATTGGTACTGTTGATTATATTGAGTCATCATTTGGTGTTGGAAACGCCTACAAGATTTCCGGCAAAGCATTAGATAAAAAAGGTAAAAGAAAAATCAGATTTGTTTCTGATATAATTCCAAACTCAGATGTTATAGATTTGATTATTCAGAATACAGATCATATTTCTTCAAAATGGACGAGTAATCAGTGTAAAATAGTTTTGCTTGCTCTTCAAAACATGGATCAACAATCAATTGCCGTAAAACTTCGTATAACACAACAAGCTGTTTCCAAACAGATGGATTCAATCGGTTGGATGATTGTTGAAGATAATTTAAATCTTTTTAAAAATGTTTTACTTAGTGTTTCAAACAATGCTAAACCTAAATAATGGCTGTACAACCCTTTAAGGTTGTAATAACTAAATACAACCTTTTAAGGTTGTACTGATATAAAACAACTTTATAATGTTGTTTATGCTAACTAAGTATCTATATAACTAAAAATAGATGTTATAAGCTTTTAAGCTAATCTCTATTATTGAAAAGAATTTCTGGATGATCTTAAATGAACAGTATATTAATTCAAATTCTTATCCCACTATTAACAGCACATTTTCTTGCTGATTTTATTCTTCAAACCGATGAAGATGTGAAGAAAAAGCAAAGCCCATTGGTATTTGGTAAGCACATTGTGCTTGTTACATTACTAAGTTATTTTTTGGTAGGGGATTGGAGTAATTATATAATTCCGTCATCAATATTACTTACTCATTCGATAATTGATTTGTTAAAAAACGCTATAAAAAAAGATTCATTATTTATTTTCTCCATTGATCAAACTGCACATTATTTAGTTATACTGCTATTATCTTTTTCTATACAGAATAAACTTTTCCAAGAAGCAAATAACCTGTTTTGGTTTGCTGCTTTTGGAAATACTTATATAAAAGTATTGATGATTGTAGTTGCAGTAATAGTTATAACAAAGTTTAGCAGTATTATTATTAGCTATATAATCAAACCATTTCAGCTTAAAATATTTAAAGGCGAGAATAATAATAAGGATGAAATAAAAACAGGAAGAATTATTGGTTACTTAGAAAGAATAATTATCCTTGTTTTATTTCTTGCGGAGTTACCAGCAGTTGTTGGATTTTTAATTACAGCTAAATCAATATTAAGATATGCCGAGATTAAAAATGAAAAAGACAAAGTGATGGTTGAGTACGTTTTGATAGGCACATTGTTAAGCTTTACAATTGGAATATCTATCGCATTTATAACTTCTAAAATATTGGTTTATTTAGGCTAAAGTTTTAGACTGATATTTTTTCAATTGCAGTTTCAATTCTTTTCACAACTTCATCTTTACCAAGAGTAATAAGCAAATCAAACATTCCTGGTCCTGTACTCAGTCCAGAGACAGCCAATCTTAGTGGATGAATTAATTTCCCTTTGCTAACATTTAATTCTTCCGAAATTTTTGCAAGCGCATGTTCAAATTCTTCTTTAGATGGATTCTTTAGTGAGGAAAATTCATCTTTTAATCTATTTAAATGTGCTGCTGTTTCAGGTTTCCAATTCTTTTCAATTGATTTTTGTTCATAGGCAGTTGGAGCTTCATAGAAATAAGTGCAAGTATCAATAAACTCTTTTACAAAAGAAACACGTTCTTTCATTGCTTCTATAAGCGATGATAAAAAATTGTCTGAATAATTCTCATTTTTGAATTTTGATTTTCGAATTTCATCTTTTAATAGCGACAATAATTCTTCATTTGATTTTTTTCTCAAGTGTTCCGCATTCAACCAATTTAATTTTTGAAGATCGAAAACGGCTCCGGCTTTATTGACTCTTTCTAATGAAAAACTTTTTATTAATTCATCTATATAGTAAAATTCTTTATCATCACCTGCATTCCACCCAAGCAAGGCAACAAAATTTATAAGAGCATCTTTTAAATATCCCTTATCTCGATAGTCCTCAACCGCAACATCACCTTGTCTTTTACTAAGTTTGGAACGATCAGGGTTTAGAAGTAATGGAAGATGTGCAAATATTGGGCGCTCCCATTCAAATGAATCATAAAGTAAAACGTGTTTTGGTGTTGATGAAAGCCACTCTTCACCACGAATAACGTGTGTGATTTTCATTAAATGATCATCAACAACGTTTGCAAGATGATACGTTGGATATCCATCACTTTTTATTAATACCTGATCATCAACATTGTTACTTTCAAACTCAACATGTTTACGAACTATGTCATCAAACTTAATTGTCTGATTTGGGATCACATTTAATCGTACAACTTTGGGAATTCCTGCAGCAAGATTTTTAGCGATTTCATCTTTAGATAATTGCAAGCAATGTTTATCATACTTTGCTTGAGGTAGTTTCTGTTTTTCTTGTTCTTCGCGTAAGGTTTGCAATCTTTCTGTGGTGCAAAAACAATAATATGCTTTGCCTTTTTCGATCAACTGGTCAGAGTATTTTTTATAAATATCTAATCTTTGTGATTGCATATAAGGTCCAAAATCTCCACCGATTTCTGGTCCTTCATCAAAATTTAATCCAGCCCATTTTAGAGCGCTAATTAGATTCTCAACAGCGCCTTCTACAAAACGATTACGATCAGTGTCTTCAATCCTTAATACAAATGAACCGTTATTATTTTTTGCGAATAGAAAGTTGTAGAGTGCTGTTCGCAATCCGCCAACGTGTAAATAGCCAGTTGGACTTGGAGCAAATCGTACTCTTGGAGTTTCATTAATCATTTGGGGAAATCCTAAAATTGAATGAATAAAAATACAAATTCGTATTTGTAATTTTGAATAGGGAAGTGAGGATAAAAAGAAACACTATTTTTTAATTACTTTATTCTCTGTATAGTATTTTACTTTTTCTATAAACTCCTGACTGTCAATCGGTTTGGGAATGTAATCGGTGGCACCTGCCTCCAAACATTTTTCCCGATCACCTTTCATAGCAAATGCTGTTAGTGCAATGATAGGAGTTTCTTTATAATCATCAAGTTCTCGGATTTTTTGAGTTGCCTCAAATCCATTCATAACTGGCATTTGCATATCCATAAGGATTAGATCATAATACTGTTCTTGAACTTGTTCATAAGCTTGTAAGCCATTTTCAACAACAACGATTGATTCAAAATTATTTTTCTTAAGTAATCGTGTAACAATAATTTGAGAATGTTTATAATCTTCAACTAATAATATTTTTACCGAATCTTTAACTTCTTTAGCTTCCTCCGGTGTTGATGGTTCATCGTATCTATTAATCATAGCATTAACAGTTTCCGCAAGATCTTCTATGTTAGTACTGCTCTTGTGTAGCAAATCTGAAAACAATCCATCAATTTTTTTAAGATCATCCTGGTAAGATTCTTTACCTGTGTAAATAATTATTGGAAGTTTAGAAAAACTTTTATTCGATTTAATCATCTTTATTAAATCAAATCCATTAACAACAGGCATATCCAGATCAATTATTGCAAGATCAAGATTCAAATTTTCAATCATACCAATAACTTTTGCTGATTGATGTTCAGCAATGGCATTAAATCCAGCTTGCTCAACAGCTTCTTTAATCAGATTAAGAGTCGGGATGTCATCATCAACGATAAGAATATTGGAATCTTTTTTAAGTTTATAACTTGTTAAAACCTCAACCAAAAATTTATAGTTGATAGGCTTTACAAAATATTCAACGGCACCCATCATAAAAGCTTTTTGTTGTTCTGCTTCCACCGAGCAAACTATAACGGGCATGTGTTTTGTCAGTGGATTTTCCCTGAATTGTTTTAATAGTTCAAAACCATTAGCATCCGGTAAAATAATATCCATTATTACGGATAGAAACTGCTGTGTTTCAACTATCTTCATCGCTTGTTGAGCTGAATTGACGATTGTTGGTTCGTATCCCCATTTAGATAAATAATTACTCAACAGTTTTGAAGTTGCATAATCATCTTCAACAACAAGAACTTTATTTTTTGTTCCCACCGGTTTTGGAAGTTCTGCTAATTGTCCTTCAATTGATGTAAGAATTTCACCGATTACAGAAAATGTATAAGTTATACCTTTTCCTATTCCACTTGAAATACTGATATCGCCGTTAAGGTATTCAATATATTTTTTAGTAAGTGAAAGTCCAAGACCAGTTAAATTTCCAAACTTAGAACCGTGAAGTTCATTTAATGCAAATGGTTGAAAGAATTCTGTACTTTTCTTTGCATTTAAACCGGGACTTGTATCAGAAATCCTGAAGACAAGTTTTTTATTGTTTGGTGCAGACACTGAAACGGAAATTTTTCCACGTTCAGTTAATCGAACTGAATTGGTTAAAATATTAAGTAGGATATATCTTAATTTTTGTGTGTCAATCTTTATACTATCTGGAATTCCAGAATCAATGTCCATTACAAATTCAATTCTGGATTTTTCAATTTTAGAACTGAATAAAGAAACAACTTCATTTAAATAATCTTTAATGTTAACAGAAGTAAGATTTACCTTTGTGATTCCACTTTCTAGCTTACTAAGATCTATCAAATCATTTATTACTGAAAGCAATTCGAAAGCATTATCCTTTAAAGTTCCAACATATTCCGTTTGGGAAGGTGATAAGTTTTCCTCATTTAACAAAGAGGCAAAACCCATAATACTGTTAGTTGGTGTTCTTAATTCCTGTGCGATATTTGAAATAATTGTGCTAAGTGAATTGTTAAGTATTCCTTTGCTTCCAATCCATAGTTTTAATAGATTTTTTGAACACTCACTGATCAGTTCAATATTGTCAGTTTCATTTTTAGTAAAATTTGTTTTTTTTGCAACTTTAAGTAAAGCAGATTGTTCATCCGCAACTTTTATTAAAACACAGCCTTCGTTTATAATGTGATCAGTAATATTGAATGAGCAATTAGTCTGTGTAAGAAATTGACAAACTTCACCATTTTCAATAATATTTTTACAATTTGGGCAGGATATCTGAACTTCACTGGTTATAGATTTTTTTGCTGTTGCTGATTTACCAATAACTTCAAGATTATAATTATTAGTAACTTTAAATAGTACAGCGGCCTCTAATTCAAATTCTTTTACTATAAAATCACATAACTTTGTAGGAAAATCAACTGATGAGCGAATTGCGGTTTGAATTAACTCATTATATTTACCAAGAAAATCTATTTTTGAACTTTGCATATTCCCTTTGTCAATTCTGAAAATTTTACTTGTAATCGTTAATAAAACTAAATAGAAAATCTATTAACGCAAAATTACAAAGAAAATAAATATTAATCTAAAATATTGATTGATTCTTAAATAAAGATAGTGTGAATAGTTGCTCCATATCTAGGATATATTTTATCGATTATATTTCGGATGGACAGTCATTAATAGCTTAATTATCCTTCAAATAATCAAATTAGCCTTGATTTAGCATTTACCTTAAATTAGTTTTCAAAAAAAAATATACTTCTTTTTGAAATCGATAAAATATCTTTATATCATATCTATAGTTTCTAGCATGTGGCTAAACAATGCCGATGCACAGAATGATTATAATTCGGTAGTTGTATCAGATACGATTGCAATTAATTTTCAGAATTATTATCCAATTTCATCTGTCAATATCATTCCGGGTTCCGAAATGATATTTCTAAAATCTAATAAATTAAGCTCGAATGATTATTCATTCACATATTCAAAATCATTTTTTGCGCTTTCAGATTCACTTCCATATTCAATTTTTGATACACTAATTGTTACATACAGATCATACAAACTATCACTTAAGAAAGAATATCAAAAAAGAAGTTTGGTTGTAAAGTATGATGAAAAGTTTGGTGACACCGTTAGTGTCTTAACATCATCAGGTGGATTTTCACCTGATGCTATATTTGGCGCTGATATGCAAAAAAGTGGAACCATTGTTCGTGGATTTACAGTTGGAACAACTAAAGATTTTTCACTTTCCAGCGGACTACGTTTGCAGCTTTCCGGCAGGATTTCTGAAGATATCGAAATAGTAGCGGCACTTACTGATGAAAACACCCCTATCCAGCCGGAAGGAAACACAGAACGACTTGAAGAACTTGATAAAGTTTTTATCCAGGTAAAACACTCAAATGTTGTTGGCACTTTTGGTGATTATCAGGTAAAGCAAAGAACTGGAGAGTTTGGTGTTATTGATCGCAAGCTGCAGGGATTGATGGGGGAGTTTAATTTTGAAGATGCAAATGGATATTTAGCTATAGCAAATTCCAGAGGTAAATTTAATTCAAACAGCTTTAATGGCTCAGATGGTGTGCAAGGTCCTTATCGTTTAAGCGGATTAAATAATGAACGCGATATTATCATTATCGCAGGAACAGAAAAAGTTTTTTTGGATGGAATTGAAGTAAAACGCGGTGAAAATAATGATTACGCTATTGAATACTCAAACGCTACAATTACATTTACTCCAAATCGTTTAATCACTTCTGCAAGCAGAATTAGTGTTGATTTTGAATATACCGACAGACAATTTTCACGAAGTTTCTTTGGAGCTGGAACATCTATAAAATTATTTAATGACAAACTGAAATTAAAAGTTCAGTACATGCGCGAAGGTGATGATCAGGATGCACCTATTGATATATCATTAAGTGAAGAAGACAAAATTTCTTTATCACTCGCAGGTGATGATAGAAATAAAGCTGTAAAATCTGGCGTAAAATTAGCCGAACCCGATTCACTCGGAATTATCCAAGGGATTTACACAAAAGTTGATACGGTTTTTAATGGTGAAGCATTTTCATTTTATGTTTACAATCCGGGCGATTCACTTTCACTTTATACCGTGAGTTTTAGTTTTGTTGGAGAAGGAAAAGGTGATTACATCAGGCAAAGTCTAGGATATTATAATTTTGTTGGAATTGGTAACGGAAGTTATTTACCGGTATTATTTCTGCCGTTGCCGCAGCTTAAACAAATGGGGAATATTGTTGTTGATATTAATCCTTTTGAAAATGTTACACTTAGTTTAGAGTACGCCGGAAGTTTGTGGGATAAAAACCGTTTATCCGCTTTGGATGATGGTGATAACTACGGATATGCAAGAAACATTTCCTTAAAAATTGCTCCATCACAAATCTTAATTGGTGATCTTGATTTTGGGAAGGCAGGATTAACTTTGCGCGATAGGTTCATTCAGGGCAAATTTACTTCTTTAGATAGATTTGATGATGTTGAATTCAGTAGAAACTATAATTCTGCTAATCAAACTACACCGCAGGATGAAACTCTTCGTGAAATTGGAATTGCACTTCAACCAATTCAGGAATTAACAATTAATTCTTCCGCAGGATTTTTACGAAAGGGAGATGTTTTTTCTTCAGATCGATATAACAATACCATCAGATTTTCTGATTCTAAAACTTTTAATATCGATTACAATTTAGATTACGTTAAATCTAATAATATTAGTATAAAAAGTAATTGGTTAAGACATAGAGGAAATGCGTTCTACACGTTCTGGCAATTAAAACCCGGAATGGAATTTCTTGCTGAGGATAAGCAGGATAATCAGGCACAAAAAGATTCATTACTAAACAGCAGCTTAAAATATTTTGAATATTCTCCATACTTAGAACTGATTGAAACCGCTGGTTTTAGGGTGTTAACTAAATATTCCTTGCGTGATGATTATTTGCCTCTTAACGGTGTTATGATTCAGGAATCAAAATCAAAAACGTATTCGCTGGAAATGAATTACAATGGATTGCGTGAAGTAAATACAAATTTGGTTTTAACATTCCGTAATAAAACTTATAAAGATGATTTTAAAGCAAAAGGTTTTTTGGATAATGAAACAATTTTAATTCGTTCGCGAACAAAATTTGCATTATGGCAGCGATTATTAAATGGTGATTTATATTATGAAGTATCAACTCAAAAATCAGCAAAGCTTCAAAAAGTTTTTGTTCGTGTAGAGCAGGGCACAGGCAACTATATTTATCTCGGCGATCTTAACAACAATGGCATTGCAGATGAAAACGAATTTGAACCAACTTTGTATGATGGTGATTTCATTCAAGTTACTCTGCCAACTGATGAACTTTTCCCTGTAATAGATCTGAAAACAAGTACACGATGGAAAATTAATTTTTCTGAATTAGTAGATGTTAAAACTTTAATTGGAAAAATTGTTAGTCCTATTTCTTCAGAAACATATTGGCGGATTGAAGAAAACAGTCGTGAAACAGCTTACGGAAATATTTATTTATTAAAGCTTTCAACATTCCAGAATGAAAGTACAACAATACGCGGATCAAATTATATACAACAGGATTTCTTTCTTTTTGAAAATGATCAGGAACTTTCTTTTAGATTTAGATTTACGCAACGTACAGCGCTTAATGAATTCAGTTCCGGTTACGAACGATATTACAATCGTGAACGCAGCTTAAGAATTAAATTTAAAATGGTAAAAGAAATTTCAAATCAAACAGATTTAGTAAATCAGATTGATAACGTTAACGCACCGCTAAACTCAAATAGAATTCGGCAGATAAATTCTAACAATATTATATCAGAATTTTCATATCGCCCAGATAAAAACATTGAGGTTGGATTTAGAATTAAAGCCGGAAGAAGTGAAGATACATATCCTGCAGTTCCAACGGTTATCGATTTAAATTCTCAGTTAATAAGATTTAATTTATCTTTTTTGGGAACCGGTAGATTGCGAATTGAAATTGAACGTAATGAATTAAATGCAAACACAACAGAAAATTTTATTCCATACGAACTTACAAACGGAAATCAGATTGGCAAAAATTATTACTGGCGCTTAAATTTTGACTACAAACTTTCATCATTTTTACAGACAACAATTAGTTATGATGGAAGAGTTCAAGGTGCAAATAAAGTTATACATACAGCACGCGCAGAGGCAAGAGCGTATTTTTAATGAACAATTTATAATGTACAATGTACAATTAAAAGAAAATATAATTTTACCAATTGCGGCAAAACACTATTAGTCATTTCGAAGGATGGCATTGCCAGACTGAGAAATCTGTTTAAACTTTATGGAAAGATTTCTCACCCAATTTAGATCGGGATCGAAATGACAAATAAAAAGATTTTTAATAAAATGATTCTAAATAATTAACGAAAATTACTTTAATGAACATAATCTCAAACTTAATCGAAGCACACATTTTCCGTGAGCAAAATGGAATTATAGAATTTCTTCTTCTTAAAAGATCTCCCGAACAATATTATCCAAACTTGTGGCAAATGGTTTCCGGTAAGATTAAAGAAAATGAAACCGCGTACAATACAGCCTTGCGAGAAATAAAAGAAGAAACAAATTTAACCCCAGAAAAATTTTGGGTTGCGCCAACAGTAAATTCCTTTTACGCACCGGATAAAGATTACATCTCTTTGCTACCGGTGTTTGCTGCAAAAGTAAATTATGATGATATAGTTTTAATAAGCAAAGAGCACACTGAATTTAAATGGTTAAAACCGGATGAAGCTAAAAAACTACTTGCCTGGGATGGACAAAGAAAATCTGTTGATGTAATTGTTGATTATTTTCAAAACAGAAATTCATTCCTAAATTTTATTGAAATCGAAATGTAGGGATCGGTCTCCCGACCGATCCGAAAGAATGTATTAAAGAATAATGGATATATTTATAGATCGTTACAAAAATAAAACAATCGGAATGGACGGGAGTCCATTCCCTACAAAATTTTATTCGCATCTCACCGCAAATTTCTTTTTAAGTTTCAATAAACAAAAATGTCTTTTGGGATAAGACCTAAATGAAATTAAAATTCTTCTTTCTCCTTGTCCTCTCATTGTACATTGTAAATTGTACATTCTACATTGAAGCGCAAGCGACTATCCGTTACGTAAGCAAAACCGGCACAAGCACACCGCCCTACACAAGCTGGCAAACCGCTGCAGACAGCATACAAAAGTGTATTAGCATTTGCGTTGATGGCGATACAATTTATGTAGCTAACGGTATTTACAAAGAAAACCTTGTTATAAACACAACAATAAGTTTAATTGGCAGTAGTATGGATAGTACAGTAATTGATGGTACTGGTCTTACTACTATAACAATTCACATTATACCATCTGGTGTAGGTGGGACAATTGAAAACTTCAAGATTTTAGGAAAAGGTTTTAATCTTGGGGCAGTCATATTAACTGAAAAAAGTTTACTTATTAAGAATTGTAGATTGCTAAATGACCAAAGAGGAATATCAATAATCAATAACTCAGTGACAACCGAGAATATATTAATTTCAAATGTTTCGAACGGATATTATTCCAGTTGCATTTCAGACACTTGTCATAATTGTTTGAGCAACAATTTAATCGAACTTATTGTTCCCAATTCAATTGGCTTCCAAACAGGAATAGGTGGTACTTTAAATATTAATAACAACCTAATCCTATACACAGGCACAAATAAATTCAGAATCTGGTATTTCCATCGATGCACCAAGAAAAGTATATATTAACAATAATTTGATAAGTGGATTTATTCATTCAATATTTTTTGATACTGTTCAGGATACTGCATTTGTGCAAAATAATTTACTAATGAATTCTACAAGTAGATTTGGGAGTATATATTCATCAGCAAATTATGTTTATGTAAAAAATGTTATTATGGAAAAGAATACCAAAGGTATCTCAGGTGATTCTAGACTTAAATCTGATTATAATATTTATTGGCAGAACACGACGAATTTGGATGGTGTGTTGCTTGGTGATAGCGACATAGTGGCTGATCCTATGTTTGTTAACGATACAATTACTACTTTAACGAGTGGTTATGATTTTCATCTTCAGAAATATTCACCAGCAATAGATAAAGGTGATCCATCAATTCTTGATGTTGATGGAAGCAGAAGTGATATTGGTTTGTTCGGTGGTCCTTATGGACAGAAATACACTTACCAGGATTTAGCACCAAAACCACCCAGAAATTTAACTGCATCAATGGATTCTGGTCTTGTTCATCTTAAATGGAACAAGAACACAGAAGCAGATCTTTTCCGTTACAGGGTTTATCGTGATACTGTTCCGGACTTTATCTATGACACAACAAAGATAATTGCAGTAATACCAGATACAGTTTTTTATGATGATCCACCGCAGAAATTTATTTCAGGCAATTACTATTACAAAGTAACAGCAATAGACAGTGCATATCATCAATCACCTGCAAGTGAAGAAGCACACATCAACATAACAGGAATACCGGAAGCACCACCAATAGTTGTAGAGCATTATAATCTTTTACAAAATTATCCAAATCCGTTTAATCCATCTACAACAATTCCATACAGGTTAAAAGCACCGGGATATGTAAAAGTGATGGTTTACAATCTACTAGGAGAACAGGTAAAAGTACTTGTAAACAAATATCAGAGTGCAGGATATTACGAAGTATTATTCCATCCAACCGCAACAGAACGCCAAAGTGCAGAAGGCAAGATAGAATTTGAAACAGGCTATGGAGATATTGTAAGCGGAATTTATCTTTACCGAATCGAAGTAATTGGAGAAGGCAACATTCCCGTTTTTACAGATATGAAAAAGATGATGCTGGTGAAATAAGTTTTCAAATCTCCCTTTAGAAAAGGGAGTACCTGAACGAAGTAAAAAATTATAAAAGCCCCTTTAAGGGAGTGCCCGGAGGGATTTGTTTGATGCTGTGTAAAAAAGAATCCCCCGTCATCCCTTTGGGATGCCACCCCCTTTATTAAAGGGGGACTTTTCTTAAGCAAAAATAATATTTATTGGTTATTAGGTCGCACCGCAGTTTCCGAGAGAATCAATTGAACATTTAGCATTATAAAAAGTTGTGCATTCTGCGTGTATTTTTCTATTTTTCGGGCGTCATTTATAAATAATCATAATCAGGAGTCAGTTTTGGGTTTACTAGTTGTAGGTTCACTCGGTTTAGACACAGTTGAAACACCATTTGATAAAGTTGAAGATGCTTTGGGCGGATCAGCAACTTATATTTCACTAGCTGCAAGTTATTTCGGTGGCCCTGTGGAATTAGTTGGTGTGGTCGGCAGTGATTTTCCAAAAGAGTATATTAAGATTATGCAGGATCATAATGTTGATGTTGAAGGTTTGCAGATTGTTGAGGGCGGGAAAACTTTTAAATGGTCCGGCAAATATCATTATGATCTGAATGTGCGAGATACACTTTTAACCGAGTTAAATGTTTTTCAGGATTTTAATCCTGTTATTCCTGATAATTTTAAAAAATCAAAATATATTTGTCTCGGCAATATCGATCCTGTTCTTCAATCAAAAGTATTGGATCAGATGGAAGATCCGCAGTTTATCGTTTGCGATACAATGAACTTCTGGATCGAAGGAAAGAAAGATGAATTGTTTCAGTTATTACCAAGAGTAGATGTGCTAATTATAAATGACAGCGAGGCAAGATTACTTGCACACGAACCGAATTTAATTCGTGCCGCAAGAAAGATAAGAGAAATGGGTCCTAAAATTCTTATCATAAAAAAAGGCGAACACGGCGCACTTTTATTTGTAGATGATATTGTATTCTCTGCACCGGCTTATCCGATGGAAACAATTTATGATCCGACAGGTGCAGGTGATTCTTTTGCCGGCGGATTTACAGGCTACTTATACAAAACACGTGATCTTTCTCCGGACAGTTTAAAACGTGCAGTTATTTACGGAAGTACTATGGCTTCTTTCTGTGTTGAAAAATTTAGTACTAAGGGATTAGAAGATTTATCTTATTTACAGATTTCGGATCGTTACAGAGAATTTATGATGCTTTCAAGATTTGATGAACAAGAATAGTTATTACTCAATAAAATTTATAGATGATCATCTTTCTTTTTTGGATCAAACAAAACTTCCATTGCAGGAGGTTTATGTTGATACAGATGATTACGAACGTATCGCCGCGGCAATCGAGAGGCTGGAATTACGCGGCGCTCCGTTAATTGGAATTTCAGCGGCATTTGCAATTGCTCTTTCCTTTAAGAACATTTCATCAGATCATAAAGGACATTTTAATATAGTTTATAAAAGATTAGCATCAACAAGACCAACTGCGGTTAATCTTTTTTACGCTTTGGATAGAATGAAAAAAGTATTTGAATCAATAACGGATCATTCCAAAACTTATCAAACATTGCTTGATGAGGCTAAAGCCATTTACAATTATGAAGAGCATTGTTCAAATAAAATTGCTGAGCATGGTTTTAATATCTTCACAAAAAAATCCAATGTTCTTACACATTGCAACACCGGGGCACTTGCAAGTGCTGGATTTGGGACTGCATTCGCGGTTATTAAAAAAGCTTTTGATGAAGGATATGTAAATCATGTTTATGCGGATGAAACTAGACCACTTTTACAAGGTTTACGGTTAACGACTTATGAACTTCAAAAAAATGGAATTCCATTCACAGTTCAAACAGATTCTATGGCTGCTGTTTTAATGCAGCAAGGGAAAATAGATTTAGTTATTACCGGAGCTGATAGAATTGCATTAAACGGAGATTGTGCTAACAAAATCGGGACTTATAATCTTGCCGTGCTTTGCAATTATCATAACATTCCATTCTATATTGTTGCTCCTTCAACAACAATAGATAGAAAAATTCCTACCGGTGCTGATATTGAAATTGAATACAGAAATGGTTCAGAAATTTTATCAATAAACGGCAATCAAATATCTGATTCGAAGATCAACACTTTTTCCCCCGCGTTCGACGTGACTCCATCTCATTTAATTAAAGGGATAATTACTGAAGAAGATATTTATTTCTTCCCATACAATTTTATAAGATGAGCGATATAGTTAAAACGGAAGCGGTTGTGCTTTCAAAAATTAATTACGGGGATACAAGCAGCATTGTTTCGCTTTATACGGAATCAGATGGAAAAATTTCTGCGATTGTAAAAGGCGGTAGAGGTCCTAAATCAAAAATCGGAAAAATCATTGATCCGCTTAATCATTTGCAAATAATTATCTATAATAAAAACTCAAGAGATGTTCAATTACTTTCGGATGCAAATCTTATTTCGCACTTTGTAAATATTAAAGAAGATCTTGATGCAACCAAGTATGGATTTGCGATCATAGAATTAATTAAAAATCTAACTGCTGATCATGAGGCAAATGCAAAACTATTTAAAGGATTAATTAAAATCCTTAATATGATTGATGAAAAAAGAGAGGCCCCTGCATTTTTATACGGCAGATTTTTATTGTTCTTTTTATCTGAGCTTGGCTATGAATTATCAATTGATAAATGCGCAATTTGCAGCGATCCAGTGGTAGTAAAACAAAATTTAGGATTTGATTTTGAATCTGGTTTTGCGTGTGAAGATTGTTTTATATCACATTCTGGTTTAGAAAATGTTTCAGCGGAACTTTTTAATCTTATCTTTTGTCTAAAAAACAATAAAAAAACTGTAAATTTTAGTGTTGATCTCATGGACAAGTTTAATTTATTATTAGAACGTTACCTTAAATTTCATATAAGTGATTTTAAGGGAATTCAATCATTTCAAATTTATAAGTAGAGGAATTATCGATATAAGCGATACCAATGATCAAAAAGTGAATCTTATTATTAACAAAAAAATATCGGAGTTGGAAAATGAAAATTAAAGGCATATTAGGAGCAGTTGCTCTAGTTGCAGTTGGAGTTCTATTTGGTGCTTTACTCGTTTCCGGATTTGGACTAGTTAGACCGGGTTGGGCGGACATTAACCTTGGAGCAACAAATCCACCTGTTAATTTGGATGCAGATGCTACCTCTTTTTCAAAAGCATTTATCGAAGTTGCGGATAAAGTTACTCCTGCAATTGTGCAAATAACTGTAGTTTCAGAAAGAGAAAATAATCCGCATAAAGATTTTTTCTTTTTCCCATTTGATGATAAACTTCCAAAAGAACAGCAAGGTTCCGGAAGTGGAATTATAATTTCTGATGATGGGTATATTTTAACAAATAATCACGTAGTAGAAAAAGCTACTAAAGTTTCTGTCGGATTATCTGATAGAAGAACATTTGATGCTAAAGTGGTTGGCACAGATCCTTTAACAGATTTAGCTGTTATAAAAATTGATGCAAACAATCTTACCAGTGCTTATCTTGGTGATTCAGATAATCTAAAAGTTGGGCAGTGGGTTATGGCAATCGGAAATCCGCTTTCTCTTTCTTCAACCGTTACTGCAGGAATTGTAAGTGCGATCGGAAGAGGGCAGCTTGGTTTGATTCGTGATAGTTACGGTGTTGAAAATTTTATTCAAACTGATGCCGTGATAAATCCAGGAAATAGCGGTGGAGCAATGGTTGATCTTTCAGGTGCCGTCGTTGGAATTAATTCTGCAATCGCTACACAAGGAACCGGAACATACATCGGGTATGGTTTTGCAATTCCAATCAATCTTGCTAAAACCGTAGCGAAAGAAATTATTGCTTACGGAAAAGTTAATCGCGGCTACATTGGTGTGAATATCGGTGAAGTAAATGATGCTCTAGCAAAATCTGTTGGATTAGATAAACCTCAGGGGATTATTATCCAAGGTATTGTTGAAGGTGGAGCAGCTTCTGAAACTGATTTGAAATCTGGTGATATTATTTTGACAATTGACGGCAGAGAAGTAAATAAGCCAAATGAATTACAAAGCTATGTCGCTTCAAAATCAGCTGGAACAACAATAGCTTTAAAAATATTTAGGGATGGTAAAGAGATAGATAGAAAAATAACTTTAAAAGCTCGTGATGAGGATGCTAAAACAAAACCTGTTACGATGAAAGATGAAGGCAATTCTAAGAGTGAATCGAAATCCAACACAATTAGTTTTGAAAGCATTGGACTGACTGTTAAAAATTTAAGCGAAAAAGAAAAAGAAAGCTTTAATACTAATTCTGGAATATTAATATCCAAGGTTGAAGACTTTGGTAAAGCTGCTGATCAACGTTTGGGTGCCGGATTGGTGATAGTTGAAGCGGACAAGAAAAAAGTAAATGATGTTAATAGTTTTGAAAAGATAATGGATGGTAAAAAAGGTAAGGCTGTTTTGTTAAAAGTTCAGGATAAAGATGGTAACTCTAGGTTTGTTGGGTTAGAGATACCGGAATAGTAAAGAATGATCCTATAATTTATTTAAACGTCCCGATAATTTCGGGACGTTTTTTTTTATATTTGCTAAAAGCTTAGGAAAGTAAATGATTAGATTTCTTACCGCGGGTGAATCACACGGTAAAGCACTCACAACTATTATTGATGGATTTCCATCCAACTTAAAAATTTCTGAAAGTTATATCAATCAACAATTAAGACGCAGACAATTTGGTTATGGTCGCGGATTGCGGATGAAGATTGAAACCGATAAAGCAGAAATTTTATCAGGTGTTAGATTTGGAAATACTCTCGGCTCACCAATTTCAATACTGATTAAAAACAGTGATTGGGAAAATTGGCAAACATTAATGTCAGTTGCTCCAGTAAATCAAAAAGTTCAAAAAGTAACAATTCCTCGTCCGGGTCATGCCGATTTAGTTGGTGTTTCAAAGTATAATTTTGATGATATAAGAAACTCAATTGAGCGTTCATCTGCAAGAGAAACAGCAGCACGAGTTGCCGCCGGTTCGATAGCAAGAAAGTTACTCGAGGAATTTGGAATTACAATTGGAAGTTTTGTTGAAAGTATCGGCGGAGTTTATCCAGAAAATAACTTTACCGAAAAACTTTTTAATAATTCGGTTCAAAAAAAAAATACTGCAAAATCAATGTCTGATAGAGCTGATGAAAGCTTAGTTAGGGTTTTAGAATTATCTCAGGAAGAAAAAATTATTCGAAAAATAAAGCTTGCCAAAAAAAATGGTGATACATTAGGTGGAACATTTATTACTGTGGCAACGGGCATACCTATTGGCCTTGGCAGTTTTATGAATTACGATACAAAACTTGATGCAGAAATTGCTCAATCAGTTATGTCTATCAATGCTGTTAAAGCGGTTGAAATTGGGGAAGGATTTTTGCTGGCTGAGAAGTTCGGCTCAAAATCTCACGATGAAATTATACTTAAAAAAGATGTTATCAGCAGAAGAACAAATCGTGCTGGCGGAATTGAAGGCGGTGTTTCTACAGGTTTACCGATAATTGTACGCGCAGCGATGAAACCAATTGCTACCTTGATGTCTCCTATAGAGAGTGTAGATTTATCTACTATGAAAAAAATTGATGCAAGACGCGAACGAAGTGACTTTGTTGCTGTTCCTGCTTGCGCAGTTATTGCAGAATCTATGTTAGCCTGGAGTATTGCAAAATTCTTTTTGCAAAAATTTGGAAGTGATTCGATGGAAGAATTGAAAGACAATTACACTACTTACAACAAGAAGTTATTTAAAAGAACTAAAAACAATTTTAAGAGTTAATATTGATTCAAATTCAAAAATTTACATTTAATTTATTTTCAGAAAACACATTTGTTCTTTGGGATGAAGAAACAAAAGAATGCGCAATCGTTGATCCAGGTTGCAGTGATAGGCATGAGGAAAATGAATTAGAAATATTTATAGTTGAAAATAGTTTATCTGTAAAATATTTAATCAATACACATTGTCACATCGATCATATTTTAGGCTGTGAGTTTGTAAAACAAAAATTTAATCCAATTTATTACGCACCCGAATTAGATATTCCATTGATTGAAAATGCAAAAATGCAGGCTGATATGGTCGGAATTGATTTTTCAATATCAATATTACCGGAAAAATATCTTAGTGAAATTGAAGAGTTAAAACTTGGAAAAAATTTGCTGAAATTTCTTTTCACACCAGGACATACACCAGGTGAATTCTGCATTTATATTTCAGATATAAAAACTTGTATAACCGGTGATGTTCTTTTTTATGATAGCATCGGCAGAACTGATTTGTGGGGCGGAAACTACGATACTCTAATAAAAAGCATCAACGAAAAACTTTTAGCTCTGCCAGATGAAACAATAATCTTTCCGGGACATGGTGAGCAAAGTACGATCGGAAGAGAAAAACAATTCAATCCATTTTTAAAATAGAATTAATTATTCAGCAGGAATTACATGAAAAATAAATTGGATGAACTATCACAAATAAAAGAAACAGCTAAATTGGGCGGCGGGGTAAAAAGAATTAAAAGTCAGCACGATAAGGGAAAACTTTCCGCTCGAGAACGAATAGAATTATTAGTTGATGAAAGCAGTTTTGATGAGGTTGGAATGTTTGTAAAACATCGTGCAACTGATTTTGGATTAGAAAAACAAAATTTTCCGGGTGATGGAGTTGTAACAGGGTTTGCAAAAATCAATGGACGACCGGTCGCATTGTTTTCTCAAGATTTTACTGTTTTTGGCGGTTCACTCTCTGAAACAAATGCAGAAAAAATTGTGAAGATTATGAAACTGGCAATGAAAGCCGGCATCCCAATAATTGGTTTAAATGATTCAGGTGGTGCAAGAATTCAAGAAGGTGTTAACAGTCTTGGTGGATACGCAGACATTTTTTTATTAAATACTTTAGCATCCGGAGTAGTGCCGCAAATATCTGTAATACTTGGCCCCTGTGCGGGTGGCGCAGTTTACTCACCGGCAATTACTGATTTTGTTTTTATGACTCGAAAAACAAGTTATATGTTTGTAACTGGACCTAATGTAGTAAAAACAGTTACACATGAGGATGTTTCGTTTGAAGATTTAGGCGGTGCAGATACGCATTCACAAAAAAGTGGCGTAGCTCATTTTGCATTTGATAATGAAATAGAAACCTTATTAAATGTAAAAAAACTAATGAGTTATCTCCCGTTAAATTTTAAAGAAAAACCAGAAACATTAGAATTTGATTATTCTCAACTTAAAGAAAACGAGAAACTTTGTTCTATCATTCCAGATAATCCAAACAAACCGTACGATATGAAAGAAGTTATTTTAAATCTTGTTGATGATGAAGATTTTTTTGAAGTTCATAAACTCTATGCTGAAAATATCATTTGTGGGTTTGCCAGACTAGGTGGAATAAGTGTCGGAATTGTCGCTAATCAACCACAGGTTTTGGCGGGAGTTTTAGACATAAATGCATCGGTAAAAAGTGCAAGGTTTGTTCGCTTCTGCGATGCATTTAACATCCCATTATTAGTTTTAGTTGATGTTCCTGGATTTTTACCCGGAACTGAGCAAGAATGGAATGGAATTATACGTCACGGTGCAAAATTATTATTTGCATTTAGCGAAGCAACAGTTCCAAAAGTTACTCTAATCACCAGAAAAGCTTATGGTGGTGCATACGATGTGATGAACTCAAAACATATTCGCGGTGATTTTAATTACGCCTGGCCATCAGCAGAAATTGCCGTTATGGGTCCAAAAGGAGCTGTAGAAATTATCTTTAAAAAAGAAATTGAATCTTCTAAAAATCCTGAGCTAGAGTTGGAACGCAAATTGAAAGAGTATATTGAAAAATTCGCAAATCCGTACATCGCAGCAGAAAGAGGTTTTTTGGATGATGTTATCGAACCAAAAACAACAAAAAGAGTATTGATTAATGCATTTGAATTATTGAAAGATAAGGTAGATTTGAACCCTCGAAAAAAACACAATAATATACCTTTGTAATATTTAACTGTATGTAAAATTTAGCGTTAACCCTATTGATCTAAAATATTACTTGATTAAGCCATAATGAACATTTATATTGCATAAGCCAAAAATTATTCTGGAGTACTAATGAAGAAATTTATTCTGATCCCAATATTTGTTTTTGTATCCATACTTATTTCATCCTGCGCAAGTTCGCCAGAAATAACAAATCAAAATCAAACCGAAGTAACAGAAAACACAAATAGAATTGGGATTGTATCTGAAATGCTTGAAGAAGCAAGACAGTGTTACGTTTTGGCGTTACGAAAACAAGAATTAAATAGTACAAAAGAAACTATAGAAAATTTTGAATCAGCTTTAAGAATAGTTAACAATCTTAGTTATTATCCCGGCATTGATGAAAATGCAGCTTACGTTGAGCTTGAAACATCAATAATTGATGATTACAAAAGTTTTGTAGATGGTTTAGATGAATTACCAGAGGGAATGTCATTCGCAGCTTATGAAGAATGGATGAAAGATTCAGTACCTGAGTTAGAGTTTACAACAACTATTGAGGATGAAACAAGTAGGGTTATTATTCCTGCAGATATTCCACTTGAAATTAACTCGCATGTTGAACAATGGATGACTTACTTTACCGGTAAGGGCAGTGGAGCAATGAGAAGATGGTTAGAACGCTCTGGCAAGTATTTTCCAATGATGACAAAAGTTTTTCAAGAAGTTGGTGTACCTCAGCAGCTGGTTTATTTAAGTATGATGGAAAGTGGGTTAAATCCGACTGCAAGATCCTGGGCTAGTGCAGTTGGTTTGTGGCAATTTATCAAGGGAACCGGTAAGCTTTATGGTTTAGAGACTAGTTTTTATTATGATGAACGAAGGGATCCTGTTAAATCTACTTATGCTGCAGCAAGACATTTAAAAGATCTTTACGCAAGTTTAGGTGATTGGTATTTAGCTTTAGCGGCTTACAATTGCGGCGAAGGCAGAGTTACTCGAGCTCTACGAAAAGCAAAAGATAATTCATTCTGGTCAGTTCGACCACATCTTCCAAAAGAAACTAGAAATTATGTTCCTATATACATAGCAGTAAGTATAATTGCCATGGAACCTGAAAAGTATGGCTTTACAAATATTAATTTTCACAAACCTTATGAGTATGATACTTACACAGTTGATGGATCAATCGATTTACAATTTCTGTCCACATGTGCAAATACTGATTTAAATACTTTGCAAGAGATGAATCCTGAATTAACTCAGCTCTCAACTCCTTCAAATTATTCTGGCGGCTATCCGTTAAAAATTCCTAAAGGTTCTTTAGAGATATTTGCTTCGAATGTTAAAAATATTCCGGAATCTGCAAAAAGAACTTTTTTAGTGCACACTGTTAAAAAGGGTGAAACCGTTACCAAAATCGCTAAACGTTATGGGATATCTAAGAATGATCTGGCTGATGCCAATAATATTTCTACAAAATCAAAATTATACTCTGGACTTCAATTAAAGATTCCTGTGCTCACAAATCTTATTGTTGATGACTTTTCTGATAATAATGATACGCAAATTGCGGAGGATCAAAATAGTCAAAACGGCAACGATGAATACGTTTCCCCTTATGCAAAACTAAGCAATGAAAATAATGTTGTATCAACTAGTTTTGATGAATCAAATGGTGAATTGTTTGAAGAAACAGTTGGAGAAGAAGTAGTTCTAAATGAGAATACAGAGGAGGAAACTAATACTTCTATTGTTCCAGAAGGAAGTGTTACTGTATCTTACAAAGTAAAAAATAATGATAGCCTTCTAGGAATTGCGGATCTTTTTAATACTAGAGTTAGCGATATAAGAAACTGGAATAATATTCCATACACAACGACAATTAAAGTTGGACAAACGCTTAGTATTTATGTCCCTGAAGAAATGCAAGATTATTATGCTTCATTGAACAAGAGTACAGAAATTGAAACCAATAGTAAAATTGTAAACACAAAAACTACTAAGACCAGTAAAAATACTGGAATGGTTTATCATAAAATCAGAAGAGGTGAAAATCTTGGGTTGATTGCTTCAAAGTATGGTGTAAGTGTAAATCAACTTAGGGATTGGAATAACATTTCAGGCAACAAAATAGTGTCTGGCAGAAGCTTGCGCATCTATCCAGATGGAACTTCAAATTACGTTGCTGTTACGGAAACTAAAAACACAGTTTCAAAAAATAATATTTACAAGTACAAAGTTAAAAAAGGTGATAATTTAAGTGAAATAGCTGAAAAATTTGGAGTTACAACTCAACAAGTAAGAAAATGGAATAACATCTCTGGAAATAAAATTGTTGCCGGTAAAACACTTAAAATTTATAACAGCACAAGTAGTTCATCCTACGGTGATAATACAACAAAGAATTCATCTAATGTAAATTATTACAAGATTAAACCAGGTGATTCTATTGGAAGCATTGCTGATAAGTATGGTGTTAAAATTTCGGACATCCAAAACTGGAATAACATTTCTGGTAATAAAATTTTATCTGGTAAAACTTTAAAAATTTATTCTGATGCTAATGTTAATGATATTTCTAATGTTACCACAAAAATAACTAAAAAATCGAAATCAAATCAGCAAAGTTATACTGTAAAAAGCGGGGAATCACTTTATTCCATCGCACAAAAGAATAAAACAACCGTTGCTAAATTAAAATCATTAAATAATTTAACATCCAATAATATCAAAGCCGGACAAGAAATAAGACTTAACTAACACTAATATATTTATACTAACGAGCCGTTAGGGGTGTTATCCCGCTGTCTGTGGGATATCTGAGATAATACCCTAAAACCTGATCTGGGTAATTCCAGCGTAGGAAAACGGGCTAAGAATGATTTTTCAATAGCCGTTTCTCCAACGGCTATTTTTTTGGAGTATCGCTATGAAAAAATTATTCATCTTATTTTTGTTTTTATCATTTCAAATCTTTCCTCAATTAAAAAGTATAACCGGAATTGTAAATGATTCCGAGTCAAAATCTTTATTACAATATGCAAATGTTGTTATAAGAGGTACAAACGTTGGTACTGCCACGGATGATAAAGGAAAATTTGCTGTCACGGGTGACTTTACAAATTATGATACTTTAGTTATTAGTTATGTTGGATATAAAAAATTTGAGAAAATCATTTCTGATATTGAAAATCAACCCCTGATTGTGGAACTTCAAAAAATTATTCTTCCTTCTCAAACGATACTTATTGAAGCAAGTGTTGGAAAACAGGGAGTGACCCCAATTGCTTTTGAAAAAATTAGAAAAGAAGAAATACAGAAAGATTACATTGTTCAAGATATTCCAAATTACTTATCTCAACTTCCATCCACAACATTTTATTCTGAAAATGGAAATGGAATTGGCTATAACTATTTAAGTATTCGTGGTTTTGATCAGCGAAGAATTTCCGTTTCAATAAATGGTATTCCACAGAATGATCCGGAAGATCACAATGTTTATTGGTTGGATTTTCCTGATTTACTAGCAAGCACGGAATTGATTCAAGTACAGCGCGGTACTGGTTCAGGAGTTGTTGGATATCCCGCAGTCGGCGGCTCTATAAATATTATTACATCACCGTTTTCCGAGAAATCACAAATAAACCTGGCAGCTTCATATGGAAGTTATAATACTAAAAAATTTAATGCTTCTTTTTCCAGCGGATTGATAAACAATAAGTATTCCATTTACGCCAGGCTTTCTCAAATCCAGAGCTCGGGTTATAGAAAATTTTCTTGGTCAAAATTAAATTCTTATCATCTCTCTGCTGTTAGATATGATGATAGACTTACAACTCAATTTAATCTTTATGGTGGACCGATTTCTGATGGACTTGCTTACACCGGAATTGCTAAGTTTGCTGTTAAAGACAAAAAGCTGCGTAAAGAAAACTATTCTTATTGGGAATCCGGTGAAAATAGTTACACTTATACTTTAGATAGAAAACCCACTGAGATAGAAAACTTCTCACAACCTCATTTTGAATTATTGAATGAATATCAGCTAAATAATAGAATAAAATTAAATTCAGCTTTCTTTCTAGTACTTGGTTCTGGCTTTTTTGATTATGACGGCTCTTGGTCAGTATTTTATAATGATTATTTCAGATTAAAATTAAATGGTTACGACACTTTAATGATTCCAACAAATGCTTTAATTCGTGCAGAAGTTAACAACAAACAGTTTGGCTGGATTCCTAAACTAAGTTTTGAACACACGAATGGTAATCTTGTTGTTGGTGGCGAATTTAGAATTCATCGGTCAGAGCATTTTGGGAATATTAATTTTGCAGAAAATCTACCATCGGGCGTCACAAAAGATTATCAATATTATTTTTACAATGGGGCGAAAGATATTTTTAGTGGATTTGTGCACGAATCTTTTAATCTCACCCGCGAAATAAATTTACTCGGTGAACTTCAGTTAGCTTATCACAAATACAGATTGTACAATGAAAAGTATTTAGGAAATGATTTTTCTGTAGATGATTTATTTATAAATCCACGCATTGGAGTTAATTATAAATTTAATGATCAACAAAATGTATTTTTATCATTTGCAAGAGTAACACGTGAACCTCGCTTAAAAAATTACTATGACGCTGCAGAAGCAAGTGCCGGGGAAAAACCACAGTTTGAATTTAATTCAAATGGAACTTATAATTATGATTCTCCATTAGTAAAACCAGAAACTATGAATGATCTGGAGATTGGGACATCATTTAATAACGATTTCTTATCCTTAAATCTTAATTTATATTATATGCTTTTTGAAAATGAAATAGTTAAAAATGGCAAAGTTGATCGATTTGGGCAGCCAATAACCGGCAATGTTGATCAAACAACTCACATTGGGTTTGAAATTAGTTCTGTTGTGAAACTATTAAGCGGCCTTGAGATATTCGGAAATGCAAGCTACAGCAGCAATAAAATAACAAACGGTAAATATTTTATTAGTAATTCTGAATCAATTGATATTTCAGATAATACAATAAGTGGTTTTCCGGAGTTTCTTTTTAATTTTGGTTTCAAGTTTAACCGTAATAATATATTTGTAAAATTAAATTCAAAATATGTTGGAAAGTTTTATTCTGACAATTTTGATAATGAGTTAAGCAAGTATTTAAATCAATTACCAGGATTTATTGATTATAGCGATAACGTGAACGAAGCATATTTTACAATGGATTTATACACGAGTTTTGAAATGAATCTTTTTAGTAGCTTAACAAATTCAAAAATCTATATTCAAGTAAACAATATTTTTGATAACTTATATTCTGCTTATGCGATTGGTAAAGAATTTTTCCCTGCAGCTGAGAGAAATTTTATCGCAGGGATTCAAATCGGATTTTGAGATAAACTAAAATGAAAAAATGTATCATCATAGCAAATGGAAAATCTCCAAATAAATCGATTGTAAATTATTTTATCAATAAAGGTTATTCTACAATAATCTGTGCAGATGGTGGTGCAAATTCTGCAAAGAAAATTGGAATAACACCAGATTTTATTATTGGTGATTTAGATTCCGTCTCAAATAGCACGTTGAAATATTTTAATAAACAATCAAAAATTATTAAATACAAAAGACAAAATGATACTGATGTTGAAAAAGGTTTAAAGTTTGCAATTACAAAGAAATTTGATGAAGTAGTTTTATTAGGTGTAACGGGGGATAGGCTAGACCATACAATTTGTAATCTTGGAATTGTAATTAAGTATTTCCATCAAATAAAAATAAATTTAGTATCAGAAAAATCCTTTTTAATTCCGGCTATTAAATCAATAAATCTTAAAAGCAAAATTGGAGAGACTATTTCACTTTATGCTTTTAACAAAGAAACTAAAATTACCTCAACTGGATTGAAATATAAATTGAATCTCACAGCACTTCCGTTTGGAATAAAAGAAAGCACTTCAAATGTTTCTATACAAAATCTCGTTAAATTAAAAGTTACAGGCGGAATTGTTTTTATAATTCGTGATTTTAACTTTATGAAAAAGCATGATCTCTTTTAGTCCTATTGATATATTAATCATATTTATATTTTTTACTTTACTGCTCACAATTGGATTTATCTCATCAAAAAAAACTAAATCAAACGCTGAAGATTATTTACTCTCGGGTAGAAAAGTTGGGTTATTCCTTTTTGTTTTAATTAGCGTTTCAACCTGGTATGGTGGAATTATAGGAGTTGGGGAGTTTACTTATCGTTATGGATTAGTTAGTTGGTTCACTCAAGGTTTTCCCTATTACTTTTTTGCTTTTTTGTTTGCGATATTCTTCGCAAAAAAAATTCGTGAAGCATCATTATTTACAATTCCTGAAAAGTTAACAGAAGTTTACGGAGAAAAAGTTGGTTTGATTTCCGCTATTGTAGTTTTCATACTCGTTTCTCCCGCTCCTTATCTTTTAATGGCTGCCAACTTAATCTCGTTAGTATTTGACACAAATATATTTATCTCACTTCTAATAGCAATGAGTCTTTCTGGTTCGTATTTAATTAAAGGTGGATTTCGGTCGAACATTTATGCAGATGCATTTCAGTTTTTTGTAATGTTTATCGGCTTTATTATGATCTTTGTTGTATGCTTGTTTTCATTTGGAGGAATTGCGTATTTACAACAAAATCTTCCTCCGGCGCATCTTAAAATAACTGGCGATGCTTCACCAATTTTTTTAATAGTTTGGTTTTTAATTGCACTTTGGACGTTTGCTGATCCGGGATTCCATCAAAGATCTTATGCAGCTAAGACGGGAAATGTTGCGCGCAATGGAATTTTAATTTCTATACTATTTTTCGCTTTATTTGATTTTCTTACAACATCAACAGGATTATTTGCTCGTGCATTAATTCCAAATCTTGATCAGCCAGTTAATGCCTTTCCGTTGTTGGCAGAAAAAGTACTCTCACCTGGATTAAAAGGAATATTTTATGCAGCAATGTTCGCAACGATTATTTCAACTCTAAATAGTTTCTTGTTCTTAAGTGCTACAACGATTGGAAGAGATTTTATTTTTAAAATCAATAAAAATTCTAAAGAAGAAAAGGTTAAAACTTATACCATAATTGGGATCCTAGTTTCCGGTATTATCTCAATAATTATCGCATATACAATTCCATCTGTGGTGGAAATTTGGTACACAATTGGTTCATTGTTTATACCAGGAATAATATTACCAGTAATCAGCGCATATTATCCAAAATTTAGAATCGCATCAAAATTAATTATTGTAGAAATAGTCATTGCAATCGGTATTAGTTCTGTTTGGTTGGGTTTTAGAAATTCAACGACCGGCAGCATCAGTGAACTTGAACCAATGATTATAGGATTATTTGTTGCCTTGTTGATTCATTCGATTGGATTACTTAGAAAATCGTTTACGTTTAATAAGTGAAAAGAATATTGAACCACCTAAAAATATTAGAATAATTATTAATGAAAATTCAGTTGGAATTTTATAAAATTCTGAAATAAGCATTTTGATTCCCACATAAAATAATATTATGGCAACACCATATTTTAGATAAACAAACAAATCAACTAATCCTGCTAAAGCAAAATACAACGCACGTAAACCAAGTATCGCAAAAATATTTGATGATATAATTATGAAAGTATCATTTGTGATTGCGATGATTGCAGGAATAGAATCAACGGCAAAAACGATATCTGATGATTCAATTAAAAGGAAGGTAAGAAATGTAGTAGTGATAAAAGTTTTATTATCAATATTAATAAAAAACTTTTTACCAACGTAATCAGTATTTAGCTTAAAATAATTTCTGGAAATTTTTATTAACCAATTTTTGTCCACATCGATTTTTTGTTCGCCGCCAAACGCCATTTTATAAGCAGCCAGCAACAAAATTATGGCAAACACATAAATGATAGGATGAAATAAATTTATTAATGCAACACCAGCAAAAATAAAAATGATTCGAAAAACAATAGCGCTTAAAATACCCCATTTTAGAATGTGAGGTTGATTTTCTGGCTTAATATCCATCACACTAAAAATCATTAAAAAGACAAATAGATTATCAACCGATAATGATTTTTCGACTATGTAACCGGTTAAAAACTCAAGTGCTTTTTGATGACCATTTTCTAGATAGAAATAGAGGAAGAGATTAAACAGAAGAGCAGTGGCTATCCACACACCGCTCCAAATAAGGCTTGCTTTTAAAGTGATTTTTCCGTGTCGGTGATCAGTAACATATAAATCAATAAATAACATTACCGCAATAACTGCGGAAAATATAAACAGAAAAGTATGTTCAGTTAACAAATAATCTTTCTAATTATGGAAGAAAAACACCGCAAGCAATTACGGTAGTCCATAATCCATTTTTATCACCTTCTGCTGACTGAGTAACGTTAAAAGATCGAACAATTTTACCGGACATTTTATAGATATCTTCTCTTTCGCTCCAATCTTTTTCAGGATCAAATTCAACACCTAGTGTAGATGCGAGCATAGTAGCAGCTAAATCTTCGGCATATTCACCACAAATTTTTTCAGGTTGACCATAGGGATGATGCTCGGATAAATAACCATAGGCACTTGTATCAGCCGGTATTGCAACACCGATAGACGCAGCAATTAATCTATTAGGCTCATTGGTAGAATTTCGAGCCATAACACAATGTGTGATTTGACCGGGCGTAATTAACTTTACTCCTTCATCAATTGAAACACGTTTACATCCTATTGGAAAGATACTGCTTACTGTAACAAGGTTGCAGATTTCGATTCGAGCATTTCTTAATGCAAGTTCAAAAGAGCTTAAATACTCTTTGTGCCTTCCAACACCTTTTGTAAAAAATAATTTTGTTGGTAGATACAATGTCTGACCCTTTCTAATCTAAGTTAAATGAGTTTAATGAATTTACGTTTGCCAACTTTAAGAATCATTCCTGTTGTTACAGAAATACTACTTTGAACATCACTTATTTTATTTCCATCAATTGACACTCCACCTTGTAAAACCAAGCGTCGTGCTTCACCTTTTGATGGAGCGAAATTTACTAAAATTATTAAATCTAATATATTCATTTCTTTGGTTTCACCAATATTATATTCTTCAATCTCATCCGGCAAACCTTTGTTGATAAATATGTTGTCAAATTCCTGCTGAGCAATTTCTGCAGCTTCTTGATTATGATACATTGTAACCAATATACGTGCAAGTTCACGTTTTATATCTCTGGGATTTGCAGCTCCATTCGCTAATTGTGATTTTATTTCTGCAAGCTTTTGGTTGGATACATTCGTCGCGAGTTCAAAGTATTGATAAATCAGATTATCGGGTATCGAAAGTGTTCTTCCAAATATCTGTGATGGTTCATCTGAAATTCCGATATAATTATCATAAGATTTGCTCATCTTTTCAACGCCATCTGTTCCAACTAATAAAGGCATAGTTAAAATAACTTGTGGTTCAATTCCATACTCACGTTGAATATCTCTTCCAACAAGTAAATTAAATTTCTGATCAGTTCCACCAAGCTCAACATCACTTTCAATCGCAACTGAATCCATTGCTTGAGCAAGAGGATAAAGAAATTCATGCACACTTATCGGTTCACCAGCTTTAAATCTTTTTGTAAAATCATCTCTTTCAATCATACGAGCTACGGTATATTTTGATGCAAGTTTGATTACATCTTCAAAATTCATTTTACCTAGCCATTCAGAATTATAAACGATTTTAGTTTTTTCTTTATGCAGAATCTTTGAAGCTTGTTCAAAATAACTGTTTCCATTAATTCGTGTTGCTTCAAGTGTTAGGGCAGGGCGTGTTGCATTTCTTCCGGATGGATCCCCAATCATCCCTGTAAAATCACCAATAATTAGTATTGCTTGATGACCGAGTTCCTGAAACTGCGCAAGCTTGCGAATTACAACAGAATGTCCGATATGTAAATCAGGTCTGCTGGGATCGCAGCCAAGTTTAATGTTTAAAGGTTTAGATGTCTTAATTGATTTTTCAATCTTCTTAACTAATTCATCTTCAGGAATTATCTCAACGACACCGCGTTTAATAATATCTATTTGTTCATTTAAGGATGGAAAATTTATTTTACTCATTTAGTAAATTAGTCTTTCAATTTTAAATCTTTGAATTTTTCAATATTTTATTTTTCGTTCCTGATCTCTTTGAAAATCTCGTTTAGCAATGTCAGCACGTTTATCGTAAACTTTCTTTCCCTTTGCGAGTGCTATCTCAACTTTTACTCTACCGTTCTTAAAATACAATCTTAAAGGAACTAATGTTAAACCTTTTTCTTTTGTTTTACCGATTAGTTTTTTTATTTCTGATCGGTTCATCAATAATTTTCTATCTCTCGTTGGCACATGATTGTTAATATTACCTTGTTTGTACTCACTTATATGGAGACTTAACAACCAAATCTCATTATTTTGAATTAGAGCATAACTATCAACAAGATTAGCTTTACCTTCTCGTAATGCTTTTACTTCAGTTCCAACTAAAACAATTCCTGTTTCAAATGTTTGTATAATGGTAAATTCGTGTCTTGCTTTACGATTAACCGCAATATTTTTTTCGTCTGTTTGCTGTTTCATTTTGTTCAAATTGGAAAACAAAAATCAACTTAAATGAGATAAAATGCAAGAAATTGGAAAGTCTTGTTTGGAGTTTATTTTAAGTCAGATATTGCAAAATTAAAATCAGCAGTAAAACCTGAATGTGCTGAGAAGATGTATTTAATACTATCCAACAAAGCAACCTTTTTTAGGGATTCTTCCATTTTATTCAAATCCATTACAAATTGTTTTTTAAAGGGTGCTTTTAATTTCCCATTTTTAATACGGAATGCATCACCGGAGAATAAGTATTTGTTATCAATAATGTATCCCATCGCACCATCAGTATGACCAGGAAGAGAAATACAATTTATCTTTTTACCAAATAAATTTAATTCTTCTCCATCCATTACTAATGAATATTTTTTTACATCTAGTCCATTAGAATAAAAAGGTAAAAAAGTAAATCTCTGCTTTTTGTGATCAAGCATTTTTTTCTCTTCGAATGGGAAAAAGATTCTGGCATTTTTAAAGAGATTTATCCCATTTACGTGATCTGCATCTGAATGTGTAAGTAAAATATATTTTACATCAACTTTTGAAATATTATTATACTCTAATCCTTTTCCTATGTAGGAATTAAAAAATCCGGTATCTATTGCGATATAACCTGAATCAGTTTTAACCAGATACATGCTAACGAATAAATCATTAATTACAACAACATCTTTTGTATAGTGTTCGGTTATTTGTTCATCAAAGTTTAAGATTAAATAAAAGTAGGTATAAAATGAGATAGCGGAAACCGCAATTAAAATTAAAATAACTATGGAGATTGCTTTAAGTGTTTTACTAATCTTCATTCTTATTTGACACAAAATAATTTCTGTTTTTAAAAAGAAAATATTTGAAAATAAAGTAATAAGTAAGAAATGGGAGAAGTAAGCCAACTAAAATCAGTTTAATAAATGCTATTCCAAATACAAATAAAACAATGACTATTTGAAAAACAAAATTTATATAAAAACTTAATATGAATGCTTTTAATCTTAATTCGTTAATAGTGTGCTTTTCATATTTTTCTTTTGATAATATTATAAATGATAATCCAAGTATTAATAAAAACCCACCAATTTCCTCAGTAAAATGGTTATCAATAATAGAAAAATATTTTGTTTCGAGGTAAGTTGAATAAATTGCAAAAGTTTTAATATTAAATAAATCTAGTTTTATATCGTAGTAAAATCGAATGGTTAGTAAGAATAACCCCGGCAGAATAAACAAATATCCTGCCGGTTTAAATGTATAGGGCAATAGTGGTAGTTTAAATTTGTTCACAGAACAATATCATATCATTAGTTTACTGAATAAAGATATATATAAGCTGATGTTCCATCTTCCATGTAGAGTTGAACATAAACTAAACCAAACTTATGATTTACTCTGAAAACAAATTTTGATATCCCTGGAATTCTTGAATCTTGTTCAACTTTTATTGTTTTTATATTGTAAAACCCATATGGAAAGTCATCCTGATCAGTTCTTTCCGTTACTTGTCTTGTAATTGTTTTTCCGTTAGATGTTTTAAGTTGATATTGATCTCCTACTTTACCATCATATTTTACTAATGTTTGAAGTTTCCCATCAACATTCATATTATCCTGCATACCTTCTGTGGTAACTTTAAATTGTAAATTACAATTGATTTTACCATTTGTATCTTTCATACTTGCAGGAATAAAATTATTGAATGCACTTAGTCCAGGAACATTACTTAAATCAGCTTGCACATGTAATGTGGCAATACCATTATCATTTTTGGTTACGGAAACAACTCCGCCTATATCATAGGAATTATTTCCAATATTTAAATTGCCCATATTTACAGTATTTCCAACCTGACTAAATGAAACATTAGGATCACCACCAAGTGAATTTGGATCGTCATTTGAGTCTGTAGTGTCACAGGAAATTAGGAATATGGATATAAGTAAAGTTGAAAGAAAAGCGTAAAAGTTTTTCATCTCGTTCTCCCTTGAAAATGTAAATGATGTATTTAGGAATGCCGCCTTTTTAGTGTGTCAGAATAAATAATTGCTATAACCACTTAAAATTTAACTTATTATTAAAAATTAATCAACAATTTTTTAAAAATTCTAGAGAATGGTTTTTATTTGTTTGCTATTTAGTAAAGAAGAATAATCAGATAATTAGTTTTTATTTTCTATTTTTGCAGCAATAATTCTATCTGGAGTTTAATGAAGTTTTCAACATTTTTTATCACCCTTATCTTTCTATGCAAGGTTTCTGCTCAGGATTTTTCCATCGAAAGAATTGAACCACCTAACTGGTGGGTTGGGATGAAGTATGATACAGTTCAGATTATGATTTATGGGAAGAATTTAAGAGATGTTGAAGTTTACCCACAGCACGGACCAATTGAAGTTATCAATGTTCACTCAGCTGAAAGTCCAAATTATTTTTTTATCGATTTATTTATCTCACCTCAAATTAAAACCAATTACAATTTTGAAATTGGATTTGCAAAAGGGAATCAGGAAACTGTAATCAATTTTCCAATTTTTTCTAGAGAAAATCCTAAAGATAAATTCAAAGGTTTTAATCAATCTGATGTAATGTATTTGATTATGGCAGACAGATTTTGTGATGGAAATTCTGCAAACAATAATATTGGAGATAGTCTAGATAAATTCACCTCAAAAGATTTAGACGGTAGAAAAGGTGGTGATATTGAAGGGATCATTTCAAAGTTAGATTATTTAAAAGACCTTGGTGTAACTTCTGTTTGGATAACTCCAATGTTAGTAAATAATATGTGGATGAGTTATCACGGTTATGCCGCAACGGATTTGTACAAAATTGATCCTCGTTTTGGAAGCAATGAACTTTACAAAAATCTTGTTGAAGAAGCACATTCCAAAGGTTTGAAAATAATTATGGATCATGTTTCAAATCATATCGGAATAAATCATTGGTGGATGAAAGATTTACCATTTAAAGATTGGATCAACGGAACGGTTAAAAATCATTTACATGCAAATCATAACAAAATGACTTTTCCTGATCCGCACAGTCCGGGTGAATCTGTTGATCTGACATGGAATGGCTGGTTTGAAGATTATATGCCTGATTTAAAACAAGCTAATCCTTTCTTAAAAAAATATCTTATTCAAAATACAATTTGGTGGATTGAATACTTAGGTTTGGATGGAATTCGCGAAGATACTTATCCATACTGTAATCAATATGCGATGTCAGACTGGGCAAAAACAATTTTAACTGAATATCCATCGCTTAATATTGTTGGTGAAATCTGGACTGGCGAACCACCTTATCTTGCTGCTTATCAGCAAAAAAATAAATTTGGTGAACATCTCAATTCAAATCTTCCGTGTGTTACAGATTTTGCGTTATCAGATGCATTCCGTGATTATTTAAGCGGCAAAAAAGGATTGGAAGGAATATTTAATATTCTTGCTCAGGATTTTATTTATTACGATTCAAATAATCTTTTAACTTTCTTTGATAATCACGATATAACCCGTGGATTATTTGTTGCAAATAAAGATGTTGAAAAATATAAGATTGCTCTTACAATTCTTTTAACAACGCGAGGCATTCCAAAAATTCTTTATGGCTCAGAAATAGGAATGGTTGGAGATAAGAGCCACGGTACAATTCGCTCACCATTCCCTGGCGGGTTTGTAAATGATTCACTAAATGCTTTTTATAGTTGTGATCGAACTGAATATCAAAATGACATTTTTAATTTTACGCAAAATTTATTAGAGCTTAGAAAAAATCATAAATCCTTATCCCAAGGAAAGCTTACTCATTTTTATCCTTTCAACAATGTATATGTTTATTTTAAAGAAACTAATGATGAATCGACAATGGTTGTTGTTAATGGAAGTGATGATGATTCTGAAATTGATTTAAATAATTATAAAGAAACTTTGGGGTCAACAAAAAGTATCAAAAATCTAAAATCAAATGATGAGTTTGATATTACTAGCAAAAAGAAATTAAATATTAAAAAGAAATCAGCAGAAATATTTTTGCAGATAAAGTAGAAAACTAACCAAGGCAAATTTTATGTTAGAAATCCAAAAAAAACTTACCAAAACTTTTTACGCAATGCTGGCACTACCTGCAACAGCAGTTGGATTTGCACTATCAACCCAAATTGCTGCGCTAAGCTGGATACTTAGTAAAAAATATGGTCTAAACATTCACGAGGTTGCATTTGTCTGGCTAGCAGGTCCACTTGCAGGAATCTTTGGACAAGTTATTGTTGGAATGATAAGTGACAACGTTTGGTTCCTAAAAGGAAGACGCCGACCATTCATTATGATTGGTGGAATTGTAGGTGCACTAATGTTTTTAGCTTTGCCGCAAATCGGAGTTATATCTAAGGTAACCGGAATTACAAGTATTATTTTGATCGCATCTGTCATTGCACTGATGTTAGATTTGTCAATTAATGTAACATTCAATCCTGCCCGATCAATCATAGCAGATTTAACTCCGGAAGGGAAGCAGCGAACTTCTGGTTACGTTTGGATGCAGGTTATTTCCGGAACATTTGGTGTGTTAGCATATTTTTTATCTATGGTTTATGGAAACGAAACCTTGTTATTTATTGCAGCAATTTTCGTTTTAGTTTGTTCTGTATTCCCGATCCTGCTGATTGAAGAACCAAAAGAATTAGCTGGTCAGGATGAAGCAAATCAAGAAAAGCACACGGTTCTTGATATCTTCAAATCAATTTTCCCTTTGTATGGATTTTTAGTTTTTGGTGTTTTCAGTTTGATATTTCATTTCTATCAAAATGAATTACGTTTTATGCACAATCCATTGTTGATATTAAGTTTAGTTTACACTTTCATTATTGGCTTTTGGATAATTGTACAAGGGAGAAAAGCCGAATCTGATAAAAATGAATTTCAAAAAATTATGCTTGCTCATACTTTTACATGGATTGCTTTCCAAAGTATGTTTGTTATGTCAGGTTTTTTTATTGATAAACAAATCATACCAAACCTTGATATTACAAATGTGTTTGCTAATAAATTTGCCGAGTTTTTAACCGGTGTCATGCAAACCAAAGATACAACGACAGGCAATATTGTTTCACTCGGATTTTTAATTCTTAATGCTGTCGGTGCTGTATTCCCAATGGTACTATCCCTCATCGCAAAACATATTGGAAGAGTTAGGACTTATACTGTGGCATTAGCCTTTAGCGCTATTGGATATTTTTATATTGCTTTCTTCGGCAGATACGAAGGCAACTTTTACCTTGGAATGTTTTTGACAGGCATAGGATGGTCTGCTGTTATTTCAATAGTCTTCTCAATCGTAACTGAAAGAGTTAATCAAAATAAAATGGGATTGTTTATGGGAATATTCAATCTTGCTGTTGTACTTCCTCAAATGATGAGTCAGGGAGTTGCAAATATTATTTCCGAAACTCAAAACTTTCAATTACTTTATATCCTTTGCGGTGTGTTCATTACATTTTCAGTTTTCTTTTGGTTCTTTGTTAAAGAACCCAGATCAACAGCGGATGAAATTATTCAACCAAAGGGTGGTCATTAAAATATTACTGATAACATATCTTCATAATTAATACGGACCCAGTTTTGTTAATAGACTGGGTTTGTTTTTCAGTATCAAATAAAAAATTATTCGGATAACATTTAAATGCTTTATTTAATTCTTACAATATTTTGTTCCAGTAGTTTAGCCTTAATCCTAAAACATGGAAGTGTAAAAAAAACTAATATTCTTTTACTGATAAATGGAAATTATCTAACTGCTTCGGTTTTCGCTTTAATTTTTATTTTCTTTAAAGGTGGATTTCATTTTTCACTTTATGCTACTTTATTTGCAGTTGGATTAGGAGTTTTATTCGCCGAGACATTCGTTATCTATTCAAAAGCTATCAGCCTGGCAGGAACAGCATTAGCAACAGTCAGTGCAAGATTATCGGTTTTAATTCCTGTGCTATTCTCAATTATATTTTTTGGTGAAAGTCCAAACATCAAAATGATTTTTGGATTTGCACTTGCGATAGTTACACTTTATCTATTTTATTTGTCATTAAAAAGTCACGGAACGCAGGAAGGAAGAAAAGGTAAATATATTTATTTGTTTTCTCTTTTAGTCGGAATCGGATTTGTTGATTTTTCGATGAAAGTATTTGGACAAAACTTTTCAATTGATGAAAAGGGAACTTTTGTTTTCTTGATATTCTTTTTTGCGTTCTTATATACTTTGGTAAGAATACAAATCAATAAAATTAAGTTTGATAAAGACACCTATAAGATTGGTTTGATTTTAGGATTCCCAAATGTTTTGGCAATACATTTTTTATTAGCAGCACTTAGCGAATTACCTGCCATAATTGTTTTCCCGATTCAGAATATTGGTGTGATTGTTTTAACCGCAGTTGCAGCTTATTTAATCTGGAAAGAAGAAATAAATCTTTACGGCAAAATTGCTATTGCAGTTGGTATTGCCGCTATACTTTTATTGAAGTTGTAAAAAATATCTGTGGCTAAAGTTTTAAATGTGCAAACTTTTTATTGACCTGCCCCTATTAATGGTACCAATGCATAAGTTAGTAAATCCATCATCAAGCACTGGCATATTGATGAGGGATCATTACCTCCGGTACCGGAGGTCGAAAATTTAACGAACTATGCGGTCTGATTTTATTGTAATGTTCTCTCCATTGTTCTGTAATTACTCTTGCCTCTAAAATATTATCAAATATTTCTCCGTTCAATAGCTCATCCCTTAGTTTTCCATTAAATGATTCTATGTATCCGTTCCCCCAAGGACTTCCTGGTTCAATAAATAATGTTTTTACTCCTAATCGTTCTAACCAACCTCTTACTGACTTTGCACTGAACTCTGATCCGTTATCCGAGCGTATATGATCCGGGACTCCTTTTG